>CAZUZF010000021.1:0-16417 GCA_964624955.1 uncultured Gammaproteobacteria bacterium | reverse complement strand
CCCCATCGCAGTCGGTCTTGCGATGAGAGACTATGAGTAACAGTATTAATCTTGTATCAAGTAAAAATGAACAGCTGGAAAAAGAGCTTAAAATCTTAAAAATAGTAAGGGTGGTTGCTGTTTCAATGCTTATTACGATTGCCAGTGTTTCAACAATTGCTTTTGTAGTCAGTACCCAAATTCCCCTTTCCCAAATAAAACAGGAAGAAGAGCAGACTTTAACCAATATTTCCGCGCTGCATGATAAACTGACAACTTACTATCTTGTTAAAGACAGAATAAACAATATAAACAATCTTTTAAACATTAGGGAAAACTACATTACACCAATAGATACGGTTTTGGGTAAAGTAAACGAACAGTTATCGATTAACGCTTTTTCCATAGAGAAAAACAAGATGACCTTAACCCTTAGTGCTTCCTCTTTGGTTCCCATAAGTGAAACAATAAACGCAATCTATGATTTGGGAAAAGAAAAAAAGATTATTTCAGACGTTAAGCTTACCTCTTTGGGTCTTGATACCCAAGGGGGAAGATACATAGTTACATTGCAAGCTAAAATTCTCTAAATTCTAAGTATTATGGATTTAAATAAGGATATAAAAGACATACATATAAACCTAAACTCAACTACTGTAAACATTCTCTACAGAAAGTACAAGAGTTTCTTGCTTCCCTTGCTTGTCATATTTGGTTGTCTGATTTTGTTTTTTGCAGTTGTTATGCCCCAACTTCAGGGGGTGTTGGACGCAAAGCAAAAAGAAGAGATCGCAAGGGAGAAATTAGAAAAACTTAAAGCAAATTACAACCTTTTATCAAACATGGACGAGATAAAGCTGGACCAAGACCTGCAAAGCCTATCAAGAGGTCTTTCTTCAAATAAGGATTTTGCGGGGATAATCAATTCAATCTCGTATAATAGCTTAAACGCAGCTGTTGTTTTGTCGGATTTCGAGTTTGTCGTTGGAGATATTTCAAATAAAGAGCCAAACACTACTCCTTTTCCAAGTTTAAGAATTGAGGTTAGGGTTTCGGGAGAGCCTACGGCGATCTTAAATTTCATTAAAAAACTCTATGCTTCAACGCCTTTAGTTGAGGCAACAAGTATTGCCATTTCGAACAACTCCGCAATACTTAGACTCCAGTTTTATTACAAAGCGTTTCCGCAAGGACAAATAAGCAATGAGACGCTGGTTTCCGCCTTTTCCCAAAAAGAAAATGATTTAATTGACAAAATTACTTCTTGGGGAAGCGGCGTTGCAAATGCTTCTTTGATATTAAATTCTTTTGAACAGCAAGCTTCCAATTCTTCATCGCTTAATGCTACCGCTTCTGCGCAAAGCCCTTAAGTTTCATTAGTTTATTAAATCAGGCCTTATTTTCTTAGTGATTATAAGAGACTTTCTTTTTCGAAAATTTCTTATTTCCCCGTGGTTTCCAGAAAGCAAGACTTCAGGCACTTTCACTGTGTCAAAAACAGCCGGTTTTGTGTATTGGGGATACTCCAAAAATTTAGGAAAAGACTCGTGTTCCAAAGATTCTTTGGAAATTGCGCCTTTAATAAGTCTTACAGTGCTGTCAATAATTAACATTGCGGGAATTTCTCCGCCAGTTAGGACAAAATCTCCGATACTAATCTTTTCATCTATGTACTTGGAAACTCTTTCGTCAACCCCCTCATAATGGCCGCAGATTAGGATTAAATGCTTAAGTTTGGAATATCTTTTGGCTGTTTTTTGGTTAAAGGTTTTTGCGCTTGCTGAGAGCAAAACTATTCTTTCCTCGCTTTTTTTAAACTTTTTATCTTTTGCTTTTTCAATGGCCTTATGGAGTACGTCAACTCTTAAAACCATACCCGCCCCCCCGCCGTATGGAGTATCGTCGACGAGCTTGTGTTTTCCTATGCCAAAGTCTCGAATATTAACAAAGTTGATATTAATAAGTTTTTTTTCAATAGCTCTTTTAATAATGGAACTATTAAATGGGGAGTAAAACATTTCGGGAAACAGTGTTATAACCGAAATTTTCATATATTTTAGAGGTTTTCAGCCAAAGAAATAAAAACTTTTTTATTATTTTTCATTGCCGGGATTTTCATGATGTTTCTGACTGCTTTAATTACCTTTCCCCCTTTTCCGATAATTTTTCCCATATCAGAGGGATCAACCTTAATTATAAAGTTTAAAACTCCGTTTTCTTCACTTTCTGAAATCTCAATCGCATCCTGTTTTTCGACAATTGAAGAAACTATGTAGTGAAGCGTATCTTTCATGTTAGTTTAAAAGCTTTTCGATTACAATCGTAGGCGTTGCTCCGACAGAAATCCAGTATTCATACCTTTTTCTATCAATTTTTAAGCTTTCTTTTTTGCCCTTCTCGTAATATCCCAAAAGCTCAATAGCCTTGCCATCTCTTGCCGATCTTTTTTCCTTGACAACGATTCTAAATTTTCTTTCTCCCCTTTTGCCGATTCTAGTACTTCGAATTACTACTGACATAGGAGTAATTTTACCATTTATTGAAAGTTTACTCAAGGGGTTTTGGGGTTTTTAAGTTTTTGCAACGCTTTTAGCGCAGCATCTTCCTCTGCTTCCTGTTTTGATTTTCCTTCCCCTTTCCCAAACAGCTTGTTGCCGATAAAGACTCCCATGGTAAATATTTTTGAATGAGCAGGACCTTTCTCACTTAATACTTTATATTGAGGCGAATTTTGTTTTCTGGACTGGACGTATTCCTGAAGAAGGCTTTTAGGGTCTTTGAACGATCTTTGGCTGGCTATTTGTTCTGCCTTTTTGGTAAAAATTTGTTCTATAAACTGCGCTGTCTGCCCGATTCCCTGGTCTAGAAATAACGCACCTATAAATCCCTCGAAAGAATCAGCAAGTAAACTTTGATTTTGCCTTCCTTTTGACTCTTCTTCTCCCTTGGAAAGCTTTAGGTATTTTCCAAAGTTAAGCTCTCTTGCGGTTTGAGCAAGACTCTTTGTATTTACAAGAAGAGATCTCATATTAGTCAAAACGCCCTCGTTAAATTGCGGATATTTGGTAAACAAAATTTGGGAAATAACAAAAGAGATTATGCTGTCTCCCAAAAACTCTAAGCGCTCATTGGAAGCTATATTCTCTTTCGTTTCGTTTAAAAAGCTTCTGTGTGTAAAAGCCTGATCAAAAAGTTTTTTATTTTTAAATGTTGGAAGTTGAATCATTTTTGATTAAATTAGCCAGAGCTCCGTTTACAAACTTAGGACTCGTTTCTCCTCCGTATTCTTTTGCAAGCTCTATTGCTTCATCTATTATAACTCTTGGCGGCTGCCTTTTTTCAATAGTCAGTTCAAAAACAGCAAGTCTTAGGATGGCAAGATCAACTCTATTGATTTTTTCAATGGGGAACTGGGGCGCAGCCCTTTTAATATATTCATCAATTTTATCTTTGTTTTGTAAAATTTCCCAAGCCCTCTCCCCCACCCTTTGTTTATGAAAAGCTACTTTAAATAAATCTTCGACAACTTTTTGTCTTTTTAAGTGTCTAATATCCAAAGGATTTTTCATTACTTTTAGTGATGTGCTTTTTCTGTTTTTTCTTCCTGGTTGGTTTTCTCCTTTTTCACTATAATCTCTCTTCCTTTATAATATCCGCAGGTTTTACAAATTTGGTGTGACAAAATTTGGCTTGCGCAATTAGGACAGGAAACAGTTTTGGCAATATTTAAGTGAATACTTGCTCTTCTTTTTCCCTGTCTTTGTCTTGAATGTCGTTTTTTCGGTTCCTGCGGCATATAGGGTATTTTACTTTATTTGAAGGTTAGATTCAATATAGTATAATGTCTGGATGCCTATAGAAAAACTAACATATAAAGAGGCGGCAACTGTTAGATATTACAATTCCCATGCATTTGAATGGTCCGTAGGCAGAACACCTTCTACTCCAACTTTTTGGCAAATTGATCTAGACAGATTCCATCAACTTCTTCCAAGCGGAAAAGTTTTGGAAATTGGATCAGGAAGCGGTAGAGAAGCTGCGAGATTAATTGGTTTTGGCTACGATTTTACAGGCACAGACATTGCAGCAGGACTCTTAAGATATGCTCGAAAAAATAATCCGGGAGCAACATTTTTACGAAAAAGCGTTTATGATTTAGATTTTGGCTCAGGCTCATTTGACGGTTTTTGGACAGCGGCAACCCTACTTCATGTTCCAAGAAATCGGATGGCGCAAGCATTAAGAAATATTCAGGCAGTTATAAAACCTAATGGCGTTGGTTTCATTTCGTTAAAAGAAGGTAAAGGCGAAGCAATTGATGAACCAACAGGAAGGTTTTTTTCATATTATGGTCTTGGTGAATTTGGAATAATGCTTGAAGATATGGGTTTTAGAATTATTGAGGGAAGACGAAGGGTACAAGCTAAAATAGTTGAAGCAAAATCTATTCCATGGATAACGTTTTTTGTAAGAAATATCAGTCAGGGGAAACCTCGTTAAGATTATCCTCCTGAATCTTTTCTGAAAGATTTGGATAGTTACTTATATTTGGGAAAATCTTTTCTGCTTCTTTCTTTGTTTTCTCTATCAAGTCAAAATCAGAAAAACTTGCTACTTTAAGCTTCGGTATTCCATGCTGCAAGGTTCCATACATTTGTCCTGGACCTCTTAATTTTAAGTCTATTTCTGCTAGTCTTGCTCCTTGGAATATTGTCTCCATTGATTTAAGTCGTTCTAGTGTAAGTGGGTTTTTACTCGATGTAAACAAAAGACAAAACGATTCCTTTTCTCCTCTACCCACCCTTCCTCTTAGCTGGTGAAGTTGAGCAAGGCCGAAACGCTCTGCTTCTTCTATCATCATAATGGTTGCATTTGGAATATCAATGCCTACCTCAACAACAGGAGTTGAAACCAAAATGTCTATTTTTCCCTCCCTGAATTTTTTTAAGACTTCTTCCTTCTGAGTTGCTTTTAATTTTCCATGTAAAAGACCAAGCCGTAGCTTTGGGAAAACTTCTCTTGCGAGCCTTTCAAACTCCTTTGTAGCTGCTTTTACAGTAAGCATGGTTTCGGACTCTTCGATAAAAGGACAGACTATAAAAACCTGATCTTTTTTATTTATCACTTTTTCCTCAATCCAGGAATACGCACTAATTCTTTTTGATGGTGGAACAACCCAGGTTTTAATAGTTTTTCTTCCCTTTGGCATCTCGTCTAAAATGGAAAGGTCCAAATCTCCATACAAAGTTAGCGCTACGGTCCTTGGTATTGGAGTTGCTGTCATTGTCAAAAGATGGGGATAGTTTCCTTTTTTTCGCAAAATCCCCCTTTGCTCTACTCCGAATCTTTGCTGTTCGTCAATTATGACAAACCCAAGTTTTTTAAATTTAACTTTTTTGTAAATTAGGGCGTGTGTTCCAATAGCAATATCAAAGTCAGAATCTTTTGCTTTAGCGGTTGAGGTAAACAGGGAAACTTTTACTCCCAAAGGTTTCAAAAACCTTGAGAAAACATTGAAGTGTTGATTAACAAGTATTTCCGTAGGCGCCATTAAGGCTGTTTGATATCCGTTTAGAGAGGCAAGATAAGCTACTATGGTTGCAACAATTGTTTTTCCGCTTCCCACGTCTCCTTCTAAAAGTCTGTTCATGGGAGTATCGGATGATAAATCTTGTAAAAGCTGGCTTAGTGCATTTTTTTGCGTTCCTGTTAATTCAAAGGGAAGGGATTTAATAAAATCATTAATTTGTTTTTCAAATTTAGTAACTTGCCATGGAATTATTTTTTCTTTTTCCCAAGATTTTCTTCTAAACATTGATGATAACTGGAGTTTGAAAAGTTCGTCAAAAGAAAGTCTTTGTCTTGCCTTTTGGGCTTCTTGGTGGGTTTTTGGGAAATGAATTTTATTAATTGCATCGTTTAAATTCATTAAATTATTTTCTCTTAAAATTCCAAGAGCTAGATATTCTTTAATATCAGGATTTTCTTCTAAGATTTTAAAAACCTGCCTTCTTAACCATTTAGATGAAACACCTTTGGTTTCGGGGTATATGGGAACCAGTCTTCCGGTATGAATTGTCTGATTTTGAAAAATTACCTCATAATCAGGAGATTTCATAACTAGTTTATTTCCTTCCCTTTCTACTTTTCCAGACAATGATATTTCATCGCTAACTTTTATTGATTTTATTAAAAAGGGCTGATTAAACCAAATTACTTCAATACTCCCTGTTTCATCAGAAACTACAGCCTTTTGCAGACTTTTCCATCTGCGTGTGTATTGATTTTGAACTTTTTCAACTTTTCCCTTAACGGTTATTAGTTCTCCTGCTTGAGCTATTCCAATTTTTGAAATTAGAGAAAAGTCTTCATATCTAAAGGGAATGTGGTACAAAAAGTCTTCAAGCGTAAAAATATTTAATTTAGCTAGTCTTTTGGCATACATTTTGTAGGCTTTTGAAGCTTGGGTTAGCGGTGTATTTAGGTCCATAAAACTAAAGGGTAATAAAAGGAAGGACAGATGACGCAATCAAGGCAATACTTACTATTATAATTATTACCTTCCAAATCCATTGATTTTTTCTAATAAACTCCATAATAAACTATTTTAACACAAGTTTTACAAATTTTTTCTTACCTATCTTAAGTATCCCTTCGGAAACCAAAGAATCTAAATCTTCAATCTTTTTACCATTGAGCGTTACCGCCCCTTGGTCTATAAGTCTTTTACCCTCAGACCTGCTTTTTATGCCGCTTCCCATTAAAGCTTCGGAAATTGTAAACTCACCATAAAAAGTAAATTGTGGAATATTTTTGGGAATTTCTTTATTCTGTACTGTTTTTTCAAATTCTTCTTTTGCTTTTTGAGAAATTTTCTCATCATAAAGTTTAGAAACAATTTCAAAAGCAAGCTCTTTTTTAATATCCCTTGGGTTTTGGCCTGACTTTAGTTTTTTTTCAAATTTAGAGACTACCTCTAATGATAAGTCAGTAGCAAGTAAAAAATAATTTAAAATTAGATCATCTTTTATAGCCATTATCTTTGCAAACATATCAAAAGGTTTGTCGTCAAGCCAGATAGCATTACCCCAGGATTTGCTCATTTTTCTTCCGTCGGTTCCTTCCAAAATTGTTGTTGTTAGGATAAAGGATTCCTTGTCTTTTAAATCTTTTATTAATGTTCTTCCTGCCTGCATGTTAAAAGTTTGGTCTGTTCCCCCAATTTGTAAGTCTGTGTCCATCATAAAACTGTCATATCCTTGCATTACCGGGTATAGTAATTCATGAAGCCCTACTCTTTTTCTATCGGTCAGTCTTTTTTTAATAAGTTCTCTGCCTACAAAATCACCTACGCTAAAGTGCTGTGTAAGTTTTAAGATATCCTCAAAACTTAATTTTTTCAGCCATTGACTGTTATACCTTATTTTAACTTTACTAAAATCAATAATTTTTTCTGCCTGTTTTTTATATGTTTTAAAATTTTCCTCAATCTCTTGGGTGGTTAAAGCAGGTCTTTCTGCTTCCTTGTCTGATGTATCACCGATTAATGCTGTAAAATCTCCTATTAAAAAAGTAACGTTATGGCCTAAAAGCGCAAATTGGTTTAGTTTTCGCAAAACTACAGCGTGTCCTAAATGAATTTTTGTAGAGGTTGGATCAATTCCTAAATAAATGTTAAGTTTTTTACCCGACATAAGTTTTCCAGCCAAGGCATTTTTGTTTGGAATAATATTTGCAACGCCTCTTGTCAAAATTTCTTCTATTTGTTTCATAGCCTCAGTATAGCACAGGCTTGGTTAAATTTGATATACTTTACTCTATGCTGGATTACGTCAGAAAATCTAGACGAAAAAGCGCGTATTTTACACTTTCAATCCCTAATTTCTCAAGGTCTTTGAAGTTTAATAAGCTTTCAAATACTCCAAAAGACGTTTTAATAAGCAAGCTTTTAAAATACGCTTTTTTTGGCCTTATTGGTTTTATAATCCTTATGATATTTCTTTTTATCTGGTATGGAAGAGATCTACCCGCCCCGGGAAAGCTGGTTGAGGCACAAGCTAATCAATCAAGCGGAATATATGATAGAAATGGACAGCTTCTTTTCTCCGTCTATCAAAATCAAAATAGAATCTATGTAACTTTAGATAAAATACCCAAATTCTTAAGACAAGCAACAATAGCAATTGAGGACAAAAACTTTTATGAAAACGAAGGCTTTTCGATTACAGGATATATAAGAGGCTTAGTTATTGACCCAATACTTAGACAACGCGTCACAGGTGGTTCTACAATCACCCAGCAGTTGGTTAAAAATGTTTTACTATCCTCAGAAAGAACATTGCCTAGGAAAATAAAAGAGTTAATGCTTGCTATCCAAGTTGATAGAAGATACACAAAAGATGAAATTTTAGAAATGTACTTAAATGACGTCCCCTACGGCGGAACCGCCATAGGAGTACAGGCAGCAACACAGATATATTTTAACAAAGACGTCAAAGATCTTGACCTTTCCGAATCTGCATTTTTGGCAGGTCTTCCCCAAAGCCCAAGCACCTACTCTCCATTTAGCGGGGAAAAATATTATCTAGGAAGGACTAAAACCGTTTTGTCCCAAATGGAATCCGAAGGTTATATCACCAAAAAACAGGCAGAGGATGCCTATAAAGAAATTGAGAACAAAAAGTTTTCAGGCAGTGGTATAGGTATAAAAGCTCCTCATTTTGTCATGTTTGTAAAGCAAGCTTTAGTTAAGCAGTTTGGAGAAGCAGCAGTTGAAAATGGAGGTTTAAGAGTTACAACAACGCTTGACTACAAAATAGAAAAAGAAGCAGAAAAAATAGTCAATGAAGAAATTGCAAAGCTTAAAAACTATAAAGTTGGAAACGGAGCAGCAATGGTTACAAATCCAAAAACAGGTGAAATTTTGGCAATGGTTGGAAGCGAGGACTACTTTAACACAGATAATGATGGAAACTTTAACGCAGCAACAGGACTTAGGCAACCTGGATCATCGCTTAAATCAATTACGTATGCAGTTGCTTTTAGCAAAGGCTATACTCCATCAACTTTACTTATTGACAGCCAGACTAATTTTAAGGCAAATGATAGTGAGAAAGATTATATACCTACCAATTATGATGGAAAATATAGAGGTCCTGTACAGGTTAGATTTGCTCTTGCCAATTCCTTAAATATCCCAGCTGTAAAAATGTTAGCCCAGGTTGGCGTTTATAATGTTATGCAAAAAGCTTATGAAATGGGAATTGAAAACTGGCAGCCAACAGAGGAAAATCTAAGAAACGTTGGTTACTCTCTTGTACTTGGAGGAAAAGATGTAAGGCTACTTGATGAAATACAAGCTTATGGTGTTTTTGCAAACGGTGGGCAAAAACAACCTTTGGTTTCAATATTGGAAGTAAAAGACTCAAGAGGAAATACTTTGTATAAATACAATCCCCCATCGCCTCAGCGCATTTTTTCTGAGGAAATAAGCTTTCTAATTTCCCATATTTTGCTTGATAACAACGCAAGGTCTGCTACTTTTGGAACAAACTCATATCTTGTAATCCCAGGACATCCAAGCGTTTCAGTAAAAACAGGAACAACTGACCAAAAACGGGATAACTGGACAGTTGGTTATACAAAATCTTTTGTGGTAGGAAGTTGGGTTGGTAATAATGATAATAGCCCAATGGGAAACATTACCTCTGGAGTTTCTGGTGCAGCTCCTATCTTTAATAGGCTTATGACTTTTGTTCTTAAAGGAAAAAATGATGAGCCTTTTGAAAAACCAGATAATGTTGAAGCAATGATAGTCGATGCCTATGGAGGCGGAACACCAGTCTCGGAAAGACCTGAGAGAAGCGAGTATTTTATAAAAGGGACACAGCCTTCGGGTCCATCGCCAATATATCAAAAAATAAAACTTTCAAAACACGACAATGGAAAGCTGGCAAGTCCATGGGAGATAGATCACGGTGAATACGAAACAAAAGATTATATTGTTTTAAAAGAAAACGATCCAATATCAACTGATGGCAAAAACAGATGGATGGAAGGAATTGTCGAATGGCTTAAAAAGACTTATGCAGCTGATCATCCCGAATATTATCCTCCAACAGAAACATCTAATTATTCAAAGGAAGATAATAGTGAAGAGCCAACCTCTACACCAACTCCGACAGAGGTTGTTCCTTCTTCTACGTTTACACCCACGCCCACTACTCCTTAATAAGAGCGTTAAACTGATCTTTTAAGACAGTAACAATTTTTTCTCTTATTTTTACAACTTCTTTTCTGGTTAGGGTTTTTTCCAGATCTTGGTAGATTATATGGAAAGTCCTACTATCCTTATACGTATCTTTTAAAGTAACATCAACAATCTTTTTATCCAAAGCTTTAATTGTATTTATTATCTCTTGTGTTTGGGATTCACATATAACTGAAATATCTTCTACAACAGGTGGAAACTTTGCAAAAGGGATAAAGGTTTTTTTATTGTTTGCGTATTTTAAGATAGTTTCAAAATCTAGTTCAAAATCTATAAGATTTGTATCCAATACTTCTATTTCTCCAAGATAATCATTATCAATATATATTGATGCCCCAACTGATGACCTTTTCGACTTTTTAAATACAAGGCTTTTAATTCCTACATCATTTAAGACCTGCTCGATAATTCCCTTTACCTCATAAAATGAAGCGTGTTTTTTATTTATTACACCGGAAAGTATTGGTATTTCCTTTGGTAGGTCATTTGTTTTTTTAAGATAGATATTTGCAATCTCAAAAATTTTTAGTTCATCTAAAGCTTTATTGTCAGACACAACTTGTAAAAGACTTGGGATAAGGCTGTTTCGAAGATACGCCATATCTTCTGACAAGGGGTTTTTTAATTTAACTGCTGTTTCAATTGGGCCATCGAATAATCTTTCAGAAACAAGCGAATATGTATAAATTTCGCTAAATCCATAATATTTAAAAGCATTCTTTATGCGCTTTTCAAAATAAAAATTGTTGGTAAAACTAACTATTTTTTCTGAAATAAATGTAGGTACAACGCTGTCTAGATTATGATATCCATACACTCTTGCAATTTCTTCAATTATATCTTCGTCTATTTTTACATCATCTCTTATAGATGGAACCTCAACTTCAATTTTTCCATCAAGTTTTTTAGCTTTAAACCCTAAACTATTTAATATCTCGATAGAGTTCAAAGGGTTAATATCAATGCCTATTACTTTGTTTATTTTTTCAATGTCTACTTTTAAAACAGTGGTTTTGGGTTTGTTTGGATAGTTGTCATAAATTTGAGAAACCACCTTTCCTTTAGCAATTTTTTCATAAAGCTCAACACCTCTTAACAATGCTTTTAGGCAAAGTTCACTATCTACGCCTTTTTCATTTATAATCGCTGCCTCACTTCGAATGCCAAGATTCATTGAGGTATTTCTGATATTTAGCGGATTATTGTTGTCTATAAAAAACAAAATTCTTTTGGTATTTTCGTTAACCACAGAGTTTGCAGTCCCCATAACGCCAAGTAAATCAATAATTTTTCCTGTTGAATCATCTGCTACAATATCCGCCCCTTTTAGAATATGCCTTTTCCCATCCAATGTTGTTATTGCTTCCCCATTTTTAGATTCCCTGATAATCATTTTTTTGGAAATTAGCCGGTCAAAATCAAAAACGTGTGTTGGGTGACCAACCTCTCTCATCACATAGTTTGTGATATCTATAAGGTTATTAAGGCTTCTAATGCCTGAATTTTCAAGCCTGTCTTTAATTTCTTTTGGACTACTTCCTAGTTCTACTTCTAAAACTACTGCGCAAATTCTATTTACAAGTTTTGGATCATTTATAATTTCAATTGGAAATTTTTCATTTGAGTAAGAAAGAGTTTTTGTTTTCAAATTATTAAATTTTGCATTTTTTAAAACTGCAGATCCCTCCCTTGCGATTCCTAGTACAGACATCAAATCCACTCTGTTTGTCGTTACCTCAATATCATAGACAATATCGTTATCCACTTTTTCAATTTTTTCTACGGATACACTTTTTAAAGAAAGTTCTCTTGCAATTTCTAAAGCATTTGCTTTTGTGTCCAAGTATTCCCTCAGCCAACTGTCAACTATTTTTATATTCATATTAAAAACAAAGTAATTAAAACTGTTCCAAAAATTCCATTCTGTCTGAGTAGATTATCCTTACATCATCAAGTTTTATTCCATCTTTCATCATTAAAACCCTCTCAACCCCCCAGCCAAATGCAAATCCGTTATAGATATTACTGTCAATCCCACAGTTTTTTAAAACATTTGGATGAACCATTCCGGCTCCTCCCATTTCAAGCCAACCTTCTTTGCAAAGCCTGCAGCCTTTCCCGTTGCATACCCCACATGATACATCAACTTCAAAAGATGGTTCTGTAAATTCAAAATGATATGGTCTAATTCTTGATTTTCTGTTAATTCCAAAATATGATTTAACAAAATAATCCAATACTCCTTTTAGATTTACAATAGATAGATTTGTATTAATTGCAAGGCCTTCAAACTGGTGAAACATAGGAACGTGGGAAATATCTGATTGTCTTCTGTGACACTTGGCAATATTTAGCATTTTTATTGGCGGCTTATTTTGCTCCATCTCTCGGATTTGACCTGAAGATGTCTGTGGGGTTAAAAGCATTGGTCCGTATTTGGGACTTGGCTTTTCGTCAATAAAAAATGTTTCCCAGTCATCCCTTGCTGGATGGTTAAGCGGAAAATTTAAAGCTTCAAATGCATACCAATCCCACTCTACTTCCGGATATTTTACTCTTACAAAACCAATCTTTTCAAAAATATCAGTAATCTCCTCAATTGCTTGAGTTACTAAATGCAAATGCCCAAGTGGCGGTTTAATGCCAGGGTTTGTTACATCAATTTTTTCAAGTAACGTTGTTTTTTTTGCTGCTAATAAAGCCTTTGCTTTTTCCTCCAAGGCTTCTTCAACAGTCTGTTTTACTTCATTTGCCAATATTCCAAAAGCTGGTCTTTTCTCAACAGGAAGTTTTGTAACTTGCTTGATTGCAAGTGTTAGTTTTCCGCTTTTACCAAGAAACTGAAGCTTGGTTTCTTCCAAGGATTTTAAATCTTGCGCTTCTAAAATAAATGAAAGTGCGGCATTTTTAATGCCGATAAGTTCTTCTTCCATCGAATATAATTATAGCCTTGATACCAGTAAAAAACTAGTATAATTTTCGTTAGCGTCTTGTAAATTATCTTCAATAACTCTAAGATTATAAATCTTTGCTAAAACTTTACTGCCAATGGTTGCGATGTTTTTAGGAAGTTTTTTGTAAAAAAGATACCTTGCTACCATTGCGTGATCTATTAATTCATGCTTACCCGACAGTTGCTTAAGGTGAGGATATTTTTCCAAAAGAGTTTGCCTGCATTGTGCAAATACTTGAGGATGTGACATTATAGAATCTATATCGTCCAATTTAGCATCTTGTCTTATCATAAGGGTGTGGGCAATTTTTATGGAAAATTGATCGATAATATTAAATTTATATTTTGCCATTGCCACTATGCTTTCTTCAACGATTCCACCAACTGCATTATGTATGGCAAACTGTCCCCTATCTATCTCTCCTTTATGTAGAGAGAATAGTACATTTTCTGTTGTATAAAGGTATTTAATTTTATAGTTTGAGATATTGGATCTTTTTATAAAATATAATAATGCCTCTTCATTAAAACTTCCTTTACCTCCTTGAATACCATAGGTTATGTATTTTGGGCTTATTTGCTTAGGCAATAATTTGTTATACAACTTATCAAATGAAGCCCCCAATTTAAGCCGCATTTGTTTTGTGTATGGATTATATTGTTGCAGATCATTGAATAATTGCCAGGAATCATTGCAAGTCTGTTGTTTTATATCCAATAATTTTTTTGCTCCAAGAGAATCAATATCTGTTTTTTCAAACTTAAATTCATCAAGGAGCCTTCCAATAAAGTGTGTTAATCCTTGCGAATTGGCTGCGGTTTTATCGTGCTCTCTGGCAGACATCTCTACAACTTTTAATTTCTTACTTAAAAAATAATTCTTCCAAAATTTATAATTTATATTATCAGTCTTAAACTTATCTACAATGATTACGTGTTTTTCAAAACCATCTTTAGTACTATCTGGTCCAAACATAGGATGAGTAAGCAATGCTTGAATGTCAGTATTCTTAATGTGTTTTTCAAATACTTTTTGTGCATGCATTTTTACAGATAAGACATCTATGAGAAGATTTTTTTCGGAAAAATATTTCTTGTGTTCTTTTATTACTTTTTCAAAATTTGAAATAGGTACTGCATAAAAAATTGCTTCGCTTTCATAAATATTACTTAAATTAGTTTCAATAACGGTGTTTTCAGAAAGATTAAGTCCTTTTGTATCTATTTTACTTTTGTTATAAAGCACAATTTTGAAATCATCTTTCAAAAGACGATATAAGGTTTTACCAAATCTGCCAAATCCGATAATGCTTACTTGCTTCATAATCTAAAATAGTCACTAATATTATCAATATTTACGCAAATACTAATTCTTACAAATCTTTTTCCATTTTTTCCAAAAGCAGTACCTGGTGTTAAAAGTATTTGTTTTTCCTCAAGGAGTTTGTTTGCAAATTCCTCTGAATTTTTTTCTTTATCTGGAATTTTTGCCCAAATATATAATCCTGCCTTGGGTAATATGAATTTAAGCCCCAGTTTTTTCAAATAGCTTGCGATTATACCTCTTCTTTTTTTATAACTTTCAAGCATTTGCTTATTCCATGCTTTATCAAAATGAGTTAGGGCAAAGGCGCCAAGTTTTTGAAGAGGGATAGAAAGCCCCGAGTCCATTTGTGATTTTACTTTGGAAATAGCGGAAATGACGTCTTTATTACCAACAATCCATCCCATTCTAAAGCCTGCAAAGGAAAATGTTTTGGAAAAAGAGCCAATTTCAACTGCAATATCTTTTGCCCCTTCTATCTCTAAAATACTTGGCGCTCTAAAGTTTCCAAAAGTAATTTCAGAATATGCATTATCATAAACAATAAAAATATTATTTTGTTTTGCAAATTTTACTATCCTTAGTAAATCTTCTTTAGTTGCAACCTGCCCAGTTGGGTTTGAGGGAAAGTTAATCCATATAAACTTTGTTTTAGGAGAAAGTTTCTCTTTTAATATTTCATAATTAATTTTAAAATTATCTTCTTGCCTTAAAGAATATGAAATTGGTTTTGCTCCAATCATTAATGCAGGATCCCCAAAAGCGGGATATCCTGGATCAGGAATAAGTACCTCTTGACCATTGTCCAAAAGAGCAAGTGGTAAATGACTAATTCCATCTTTTGCTCCCAAAAGCGGAAGTAACTCGTCCTTATCAATGGATACATTAAATCTTTTTTTATACCACCAAATTAAGGCATCAGAAAACTCTTTTATTGCGCCATACCCAGGGTATATATGCGCATTGTCTTCGTTAATAAACTCACCCAGTTTTTTGATATAAAGATTGCTTGGTTTTATATCTGGAGTTCCTGGTCCAAAATTTAAAACCTTACGTTTTGTCTTTTTTTCAATTTCCGATTTTTTCCTAGCAAGATTAGCAAATATGTATTCTGAAAATAAATCCAATCTTTTTGCCTGTTTTATTGTTTTCATAATTTTTTTTCTTCACTTTCTATTATAAGTGAATTTTTGTGAATAAGTGTATATAAGTTTTTAATAAAATCTTTGTCAAGATTTAGAGATTTTGCAATTGATATCCTTGATTGCAACACTAATTCCCATCTTTTTTTATCGAGAGGTTTGATATTGTTTGCTTTCTTGAGTTTTCCAATCTTTCGTACAACGTCTGTCCTCTTTGCCACAACAAATAAAAGTTCTCTGTCAATTTCATCTATATCTTTCCTTAATTTTTTTAACAAAATCTTATCCATATTATGTTCCCATTGCTTGGTCAAACTGATCCCAGGAGAGTTGTTGTCGACTGTCTGTTAAAGCTAACTCCGGGTTTGGATGAACTTCTATCATTAAGCCATCGAAGCCTATACCATTCATTCTAAAATCCTGGGCCTGTTTTATAATTTCCAATACTCTCTCCCTAGTTCCTCCCATATGGGAAGGATCAATTAGCATTGGACGTCCCGTTTCAAGCTTTACTTGCATCGCCATTTCAAAATCAGGATTATTCCTAAGACCATTTGTTCCGGGTGAAAACCCCCGATGGCATAAAATGATTTGAGAGAGGTCTTGGTTTCCCCTTACTACATGCTTCACAATTCCTAACCAGTGTGACATGTCAGACCATGGCTGGTTTTTAATAAGTATTTTTGCATGCCTTTCTCCTCTTGCAATCTCTCCGATATGCTGCTGAATAAGATGGTTTTGATTTCTTG
>CAZUZF010000020.1:0-17136 GCA_964624955.1 uncultured Gammaproteobacteria bacterium | reverse complement strand
CTTGCATTTAGGCTCCTCCTTCGATATAATTATGGATACAAAATGGTCATACAAACGGAGGTGATCGAAGCTACATAGAGGCGCGAAATACTACTTTTGTAAGTAAAGCGGCACTATGTGGTCGCTTTTTTGTTTGTAAGGGGGGAAATTATGCAGTTATTATCACTTATAGGAAAAAAAGCATATCAAAAACAAGGCTTTTTACAAAATGGAACAAGGGTTCCCTTAACGGGCGTTTCTGTTAGTGGTAACTTTATCACCCAAATTAAAACTCAAGACAAGGAAGGTTATAATGCTATCCAGCTTGGAATTGGGATAAATAAGAAGGCAAAAAAAAGAATAGTTAATCATAGTAAGAAAGCGGGAGTAGAAAATACACCCCGCTTTTTAAAAGAAGTAAGAGTTGACGATATTGAGGGCGTAACTTTGGGATCAGAGGTAAGTTATAAGGAAGTATTTAAACCTGGAGATACAATAGATGTGACAGGTGTCTCAAAAGGAAAAGGATGGGCAGGAGGAGTAAAAAGATACGGATTTCACGGCGGCCCCAGAACCCACGGACAATCAGACAGAGAAAGAGCTCCAGGATCAATAGGACAGACAACAACCCCGGGAAGAGTATATAAGGGCAAGAAAATGGCAGGAAGGATGGGAACTGAAACTGTCACTGTTAAAAATCTTGAAGTAATTAGTGTAACTGATGACGGAGTTTTACTTATTAAAGGATTAATCCCTGGATTTATAGGAAGCTTCGTAGTCGTTAAAAAGACAGGAGAAAACAAAAAACACGTAAGCTTATATCAAGAACCTCAGGAAGCTCCGGTAGAACAAGAAACAGCACCCACAGAAGAAAATCAAGCGCCACAAGCAGAAGAAAAATCAACCCAAGAACCAGAAGCTCCAGTCGCAATACAAGAAGTAGCTTCAGTTGAGCCAGTTCAAGAACCTGCACCAGCGCAAGAAGCAACAGAAAAAGTTAAAGAGGAGGTAAAAGAAGATGCCACAAGCTAAAACAGCAACAAAAAAACCAGTAGTTAAAAAAACATCAGTAAAATCTGTTAAAAAGGCTATTGTGAGAGAATTGCCAAAACAAACAGGACTTAAGCTTAAAGTTTACTCCCCATCTGCAAGATCAACAGAAACTTTAACCTTACCTAAAGAAATATTTGGATCCCAGATAAATAAACCTTTAATGGCTCAAGCTGTTAGAGTATATCTTGCAAACCAAAGAAGAGGAACAGCTAAAACAAAATCAAGAGGAGAGGTAAATATTTCAACTAGAAAAATATATAGACAAAAAGGAACAGGTAGGGCAAGACACGGTGCAAAATCTGCTCCTATTTTTGTTGGAGGTGGAGTTGCTTTGGGGCCAAAACCAAGAGATTATTCCCTTAAACTATCCCAAAAAATGAAACAAAAAGCTCTCTTTTCCTCTTTGTCTGCCAAAGTCAAAGACGGAGAGATCATTCTTGTTTCAAATCTAACCAAAATAGAACCTAAAACAAAAAATATGGTGCTCTTACTTAATAAATTACAACTAAACGGAAAAAATAAAAATATTTTACTCGTTACCCCAAGGCCTACAAAAGATTTTGAAAATGTTGTAAAAGCTTCAAGAAATATTGAAGATATAAGTATAATGCCATCAAACCTTTTAAATACTTATGAGGTTTTAAAAGCAAAAAAAATTTTACTTATGAAAGAAGCAATAGATGTATTAAAGGAGACGTTTTTAAAAAAATAATATGAATACGCAAATTGTTTTATCACCCTTAATTACAGAAAAATCCATGGATTTGGCAAATCTTGGAAAATATACTTTCAAGGTTGCAAAGGATGCATCTAAGACACAAATTAAAAAAGAAATTGAAAAAAGATTTAAGGTAAATGTAGTAAGTATTTCAACAGTAACTATTAAAGGAAGATCTGTTAGAGCTGGAATAAAGAGAGCAGAGGTTAAAAAGAGCCCTTTTAAAAAAGCAGTAGTAAAGCTTGCAAAGGATCAAAAAATAGGATTGTTTGAGACACAAAGTAAATAATAAAAATAATGAAATATTTAAGATTTATTAAAAGTAAAAATTCAGGAAGAGACGCAAGCGGAAGAGTATCTGTTCGCCATCAAGGTGGAGAGCAAAAAAGATTTTTACGAGTTATTGATTTTAAAAGAGATAAGCAAAATATTAAAGGAACTGTTATAGGGATTGAATATGATCCCAATAGAACTGTAAATATTGCTTTGATACAATACGCAGATGGTGAAAAAAGATATATTTTGGCACCAAATGGTTTAAAATTAAAAGATACTGTAATTTCTGCACAAAGCGCTGATATAAAAGTGGGAAATGCCATGAAACTTGAGTTAATGCCAATTGGAACTTTTGTCCATAACGTTGAACTTACTCCTGGACATGGAGGACAAATGGCAAGAAGCGCCGGAACATCAGCTGTAATACAAGCTAAAGAGGGAAAAGTAGTTCATTTAAAACTTCCAAGCGGTGAGATAAGGAAAGTTTTGGCAGATGGATTTGCTACAGTTGGGGTTTTGGGAAATTTGGATTTGAAAAACAGGGTCTTTAAAAAAGCGGGAACGAAAAGACATATGGGAATAAGGCCAACTGTCAGAGGCGTTGCCCAAAATCCAAGATCCCATCCTCACGGAGGAGGAGAAGGAAGAAGCGGTATTGGTATGAATCTTCCCAAAACTTACGCGGGAAGAGCTGCAGTTGGAAAAACCAGAAGAGCTAAAAAATATTCAAATAAATATATATTAGAGGCAAGAAAGAAAGGAAAGCATTAAAAAATGGCAAGAAGTTCTAAAAAGGGTCCGTTTATAGACCCAAAACTAATTAAAAAAGTAAATATGCAAAAACAAAGCGGAGACAAATCTCCAATTAAAACATGGAAAAGAGCCTGCCAGATTTCACCGGAATTTGTGGGCCATACTTTTGCGGTTTATAACGGAAGAACTTTTATCAATGTTTTTGTCTTAGAAGGAATGGTTGGGCATAGACTAGGTGAATTTTCACCAACCAGAACCTTTAGGACACATGGAAGAGTTGTAGCAAGAGAAATAAGTAAGACTTAAAAATAAAATATGGAAATAATTGCAGTATCAAAATCAGTTAGGGTGGCACCAAGAAAAGTAAGGCTTGTAGCAGATGCTGTCAGAAAACTTTCTGTTTCGAACGCCTTAGACGCACTTTCTGTTTTAAACAAAAGGGCGGCCGTTGCCTTGTCTAAAACGCTTAAAAGTGCAATTGCCAATGCAAAAAACAACAAAAATATAAATGTGGAAGAACTGACAATAAAAACAATTGATGTATTGGAGGCGCCAAGGTTTAAAAGATACAGACCGTCAACCAGAGGAAGAGTCCATCCATACAAAAAAAGAGGAAGCCATATAAAGGTTGTTTTGGAAAAAACAGAAGATAAAAAAAAGGAAGGAGCAACAAATGGGACAAAAAGTTAATCCAAGAGTATTAAGGCTTGCTCCAAATCAGGATTGGACATCCAGATGGTTTGCGGATAAAGAGTACAAAAAAACTTTGCTTGAAGATTATAAAATCAGAAAATCCTTAATGGAAAGACTAAAACATGCTGGGATTTCTGAAATTCAAATTGAGAGAAGCATAAACAATCTAAAAATCACAGCCTTTGTTTCAAAACCGGGTATGGTAATTGGACGTGGCGGAACAGGTCTTGAAGAATTAAAACTATTTTTAGTCAAGCTTTTGGATAGAAAACAAACCAAAAATCAATTCAAAATGGATATCAGGGTTGAACCCATTAAAGAACCAAACCTTGATGCATATTTGGTTGCCAAAAACATCTCAGATCAATTAGTTAGAAGACTTCCTGCTAAAAGAATCATGAAGTCAACTGTTGAGAAAGTTATGGGAGCAGGAGCCAAAGGAGTAAGAATTGTCTTGTCTGGAAGAATTGGAGGAGCAGAAATTGGAAGAAGAGAAAAATTGCAACAAGGAACAGTTCCGCTTTCTACCATTAGAGAAAATATTGATTATGCATCTGTTCCTTCCCTTACAAAAAAAGGATATATAGGGGTTAAGGTATGGATTAATAAGGGAGAGGAAAAATAAACTATGTTAGTACCAAAACGTGCCAAATACAGAAAGCAAATGAGAGGAACAATGAAGGGAAATGCATACAGAGGCACAAAGATTTCCTTTGGCGAGTTTGGTTTGCAATCTCAAGGAAGTGGTTGGGTTAGTGCTAGGCAAATTGAGGCGGCAAGACGTGCCATTACCCACTACACCCAAAGAGGCGGAAGAGTCTGGATTAGAATTTTTCCTGATAAGCCAATTACCAAAAAACCTGCTGAAACAAGAATGGGATCTGGTAAGGGTGATGTATTTGAGTTTGTAGCGCCAGTCAGACCCGGAAGAATGCTTTTTGAAATGGGAGGAGTTCCAAAAGATATAGCAATAAACGCTTTGACACTGGCAGGACATAAACTTAATGTAAAAACAAAAATAATTGAAAAGGAAGGCTAATATGAAAAGCAAAGATAGAAAAGACATATTTACAAAATCGGAAAAAGAATTAAAGAAATTACTCTTGGATGCCAAAGACGAACTTTTTAATTTAAAACTTGATTTATCGCAAAACAAGTTAAAAAATACAACGTCAATAACATTAAAAAGAAAAGTAATAGCTTTAATTTTGACAGCTTTAAGAGAAAAGGAGTTTGAAAATGAAAAAAGTTCTTGACGGAAAAATAGTTTCATTAAAATCAAAGGATACTGCGATTGTTGAGGTAGAAAGAAAAGTTGCCCACCCTTTGTATAAAAAGTTAATGAAAAAAACCAAAAAATATAAGGTAGATGTAGCGGGTCTTGCTTTAAATTTGGGAGACAGAGTTAAAATTGTTGCAACAAGGCCAATTTCTAAACAAAAACATTTTAGAATTTTAGAAGGAAAATAATATGATACAGCATAGAACCATGTTAAAAACGGCAGACAATAGCGGCGCAAGAGTTTTGCAGGTTATTCATGTCTTTGGAGGATCCAGAAGAAAGTTTGGATATCTTGGGGATGTCTTAAATTGCGTTGTTAAAAATGCACTGCCAACAGGTGCTGTAAAAGAGGGGGAAATCGTTAAAGTGGTTTTGGTAAGGGCAAGAAAAGAACACAAAAGAGCTGACGGGTCGTATGTCAGATTTTCTGAAAATGCTGGGGTTTTAATTGACAATCCAAAAGACAAAAATCCAAGAGGAACAAGAATTTTTGGACCGATAGCAAGAGAAGTAAGAGAGGCAGGCTTTACAAAAATAGCCAGTATGGCAATAGAGGTAGTATAATATGAAACTTAAAAAACAAGATTTTGTAAAAGTTATTAAAGGAAAAGATAAGGGAAAGACAGGCAAAATAGAAAAAGTTTTTCCAAGGCAAAATTTGGTTTTGATTCCAAATGTCAATTTATATAAAAGACATTTGAAAAAAAGATCTGAAAAACAACCCTCAGAGATTGTAACTTTGACAAAACCATTATCAATCTCAAATGTTGCCTTTGTTTGTCCTAAATGCAAAAAGATATCAAGATTGGGATATAAAATAGAAAAAAATTCAAAATCAAGAATTTGTCTTAAGTGCAAATCAGAGGTGTAAATTTAACTTTAACTATGAATAATAAAAACTTATTACAAGATAGTTTTAATAAAGAAATTGTAAATAAATTAAAGGAAACTTTGGGTATTAAAAATATCCATGAGGTACCAAGGCTTTCTAAGATTATAATTAACATGGGCGTTCAAGATGCGCTAGCTGACAAAAAACAAATGGAAAAAGCGGCAGAAGTCTTATCTCTTATATCAGGACAAAAACCAAAGATTATGAAAGCAAAAAAATCAATCTCATCTTTTAAGCTTCGAGAAGGAGATCCAATAGGTCTTATGGTATCTTTAAGAGGAAAAAGGATGTATGATTTCTATCAAAAATTAGTCTCAATAGTCTTTCCAAGACTTCGAGACTTTCATGGGGTAAAGGTAACCAGCTTTGACGGTAAAGGAAATTATACTTTGGGATTTTCCGAAAGCACTGTTTTTGCCGAAATTGATCCAAGTAAGATTGAAAAAGCTCAGGGGTTAGAAATATCAATTGTTACAACTGCAAAAACAAATGAACAGGGCTTAGAGTTATTAAGGCAACTGGGAATGCCTTTTGCAAAATAAGAAATAAATAATATGGCAAAAAAATCAAACATAGTAAAATTTAACAAAAAACAAAAATTCTCAACAAGAGAAAAAAATATCTGCAGTATCTGCGGAAGAGCCAGGGGTTACATGAGAAGATTTGGGATTTGCAGAATTTGCTTTAGGGAATTGGCTCAGAAAGGAGAGCTTCCGGGAGTTGTTAAATCAACCTGGTAAAAAATATGAATCATTTAGTATCTGATTTTATTATAAGAATTAAAAACAGCGCAAAAGCCAATAGGAAGATTGTTTATCTGCCATACTCATCTATTAACAAACAAATTGGAAAAGTGCTTATAAAAGAAGGATTTTTGGAAAGCATTAAAGAAGAAACAAATGGAAATAAAAAACAACTTAGGGCCGTCATAAGATATGAAAGACGAGTTCCTGTCTTAACAGATGTTTTAGTAATTTCAAAACCGTCTTTAAGAGTTTATGAACCTGTTAAGAAAATCTTGGAGATTAAAAGAAAAGGACAAAGAAAAGTTATTGTTTCAACCAGCAAAGGGGTAATGACTGCCCAAGAAGCTCAAAAAAACGGAGTAGGAGGAGAGGTATTGTTTGCCGTCTGGTAATATGTCAAAAATTGCAAAAAAACCAATTACAATAAGTTCGGGAATAAGCGTTGAAATTAAAAATCAGGACGTTACAGTTACTGGGCCAAAAGGAAATCTGTCTTTTTCTATGCCAAAAGGAATTAAGGCAGAAGTTAGTGAGGGGAAAATAATTGTTTTCCAACTCAAGAAAAATGATAAACAAACCAATGCGTTGTTTGGCCTAACCAGGTCAATGCTTGCAAACTTGGTTAAGGGGGTAAGCGAGGGCTTTGAGCAAAAGCTAGAGTTAACAGGAGTAGGTTTTAGGGCACAAAGCAGTGGCGATACCCTAACTTTATCGTTGGGCTTTTCCCACCCTGTTATTGTCAAAGCAGAACCCGGCATTACCTTTACAGTTGCTGAAAACGTAATTACAATCTCAGGTATTGATAAAATGTTGGTTGGAAACATGGCTGCGAAAGTAAGAAGCTTAAGGCCACCCGAGCCATATAAAGGAAAGGGAATAAAGTATGTTGGCGAACACATTAGAAGAAAGGTTGGAAAAGCGGCAAAAGCAGTAGCGCAAACTAGTGCAAAATAAAAATAATAAAAAAATGAAAACAACACAAAAACAAAAAAGACAAATAAGAGTTAGATCAAAAATAACTGGCAGCTTAGAAAAACCAAGACTGTCTGTTTTTAGATCAAACAAGTTTATCTACGCCCAGGCAATTGATGATCAAAATCAAAAAACAATTGTCGGGGTTTCGGAAAAAGAACTTAAACAGATAAAAGGATCTAAAAAAACCGACAGAGCTTTTGAGCTTGGAAAACTTTTGGCTAAAAAAGTTTTAAGTAAAAAGATAACCCAAGCTATCTTTGACAGAGGTTCGTATAAATATCATGGAAGAGTAGAAAAACTTGCAAAAGGACTTAGAGAAGGAGGACTTAAATTTTAAATGGATAAAGTAATAAAACAGATGGAATACAATCAAAAAAACCAGGATGGCTTTGAAGAACAAATAGTCCAGGTAAACAGAGTTTCCAAAAAAACCAAAGGAGGAAACAAAATTGGATTTTCAGTCCTTATGGTAGTTGGTGACAAAAAAGGAAAAGTAGGCGTAGGTCTTGGTAAAGCAGGAGACGTAGCATTGGCAATTAAAAAAGGATCAACTCTTGCCAAAAAACATGCTATTGATGTTCCAATTATAAAGGGAACCATTCCTTTT
Source organism: uncultured Gammaproteobacteria bacterium (assembly GCA_964624955.1). GTDB lineage: Bacteria > Patescibacteriota > Microgenomatia > Levybacterales > UBA12049 > JACQHJ01. The sequence goes on along the minus strand of CAZUZF010000020.1, from coordinate 9,162 downwards.
GAATTCTATATTAAATTAGGCGCTGCAAAAGTATTATTAAAACCAGCACCGTTAGGCAGCGGTGTTATAGCAGGAGGAGCAGTTAGAAGCGTTGTTTCTTTGGCTGGAATTTCCAATATCTCTTCAAAGGTTTTGGGAACAGATAATCAAGCAAGTAATGTTTATGCAACTATTGAAGCACTTAAAAGACTAGCGGTAAGATATAAAAGAGAGGGTCAAAGAAAGAGAGTAAAAAATGAACCTAAGTAATTTAACCAAAATAAAAACAAAGGGCAAGAAAAGACTTGGCCAGGGCCATGGATCAGGCCGTGTTAAAACAGCAGGACGTGGAACCAAAGGACAAAAAGCAAGAAACAAAATCTCTTTAAGTTTTGAAGGCGGAGCACTGCCCTTAATTAAAAGACTTCCATTCAGGCGAGGAAAGGATAAAAACAGATCATATAAAAAAACACCTGTTATTGTTAATATTAAAGCTTTGGAGTTATTAAAGGCAGGTAGTGTGGTTGATATAAAATCATTGGTTAGTGCAAAAATAGTTAATGAACAAGACGCAAATGAATATGGTGTTAAAATATTAGGGGATGGAAAAATAACCAAGACTTTGACAATAAAGCTTCCTATATCTAATAGAGCTGCCCAAAAGATCAAAAAAGCTGGCGGTAGTGTAGAATATAAGTAAATAGTAAATAAAAAAAGTAAATAAAAATAAATGGAAAGAATACTTTCAATTTTTAGAAACAGTATAAGTTCTGCCGATGTAAGAAAAAAATTACTGTTTACGGCTTTTATTTTTTTAATAACCAGAATTTTTGCACATATCCCTGTTTCAGGAGTTAACACCGTACAGCTTCAAGCGCTTTTCTCTCAAAATCAATTTCTAGCTCTTCTTGACGTTTTCTCAGGGGGTACTTTGGCAAACTTTTCCGTAATGGCACTTGGACTTAACCCCTATATCAATGCCTCAATTATTTTACAGCTTTTAACAATGATTTTTCCAAAACTTGAAGCTTTACAAAAAGAAGGGGAACAAGGACGTCAAAAAATAAACCAATACACAAGAATGTTAACAGTTCCCTTAGCTGCGTTGCAGGCTGTGGGTATGTATGCACTACTTAGGAGCCAGGGAATTATCGGCACTCTTTCCATACTCGATTTAGTTTCCCTGATTTTAACCATGACAGCAGGAACAATGCTTATGGTCTGGCTTGGAGAGCTTATTACTGAAAGAGGAGTTGGAAACGGAATCTCTCTTTTAATCTTTGCAGGCATTGTCTCAAGACTGCCAATTCTGTTTACCCAAACAGCAACAACTATTAATGCCCAAAACTTTTTCAATACGGCTATCTTTAGCGTTATGGCAGTAGCGGTTATTGCCTCAATTGTCATTGTTAACGAGGCAACAAGACAAATAACAGTTTATTATGCCAAAAGAGTAAGGGGAAACAAAATGTACGGAGGACAATCTACGCATCTTCCACTAAGACTTAACCAAGCAGGGGTTATTCCGATTATTTTTGCCGTATCTTTAGTGCTTCTTCCATCTCTTTTTGCAAATTACTTAACAGTTTCTTCTAATCAAATATTACACAATATTGGTAGTGCTATTACTGTCTGGTTTAACCCAAACGGTTTTTTGTATAACGCAGCCTACTTTATCCTAGTTGTCGGGTTTACGTACTTTTATACAGCTGTTGTATTTAACCCCAAAAAAATTGCTGAAGAAATCCAAAAATACGGTGGTTTTATTCCTGGCATACGGCCTGGTACCCCAACAGCGCATTATTTAAACTATATTCTAACCAGAATTACTCTGGCTGGCGCACTTTTCTTGGGTTTAATCGCAATTTTGCCTAGTATTGCAAGGTATTTTACCAATATTCAAAATTTAGCTTTGGGAGGAACAGGAATTCTTATCGTAGTCTCGGTTGTACTTGAAACAATTAAAGCAATAGAAGCACAACTTGTAATGAGAAATTACGAAGGATACGCAAAATGAAAGTAATAATACTTGGAATACAAGGCAGCGGCAAATCAACACAGGGAAAACTTTTAGGCGAAAAATTAGGCGTTCCATATCTTTCAACTGGTTATATTTTTAGAATACTTTCCAAACAAGATACGCCGCTTGGAAAACAAATAAAGGTTTTAATGAACGCAGGTTTTTTAATTCCGGATGAAAAAACCTTAAAAATCGTAGAGGAATATTTAACACACCCAGAGTATTCAAAAGGATATGTTTTAGACGGTTTTCCAAGAACAATCGTTCAGGCCCAAGGCTTTCATGAACAAATTGATAAAGTAATTTTTTTAAGAATTTCAGACAAGGAAGCTTTGTGGAGAATTTCAGGAAGAGAAGAAATTAGGGAAGATGAAACATTAATGGCTATTAGAAAAAGAATTGATCTTTTTAACAAGTCTACAAAGCCGGTTTTGGATTATTACAGCCAAAAAAATCTTTTACTTGAAGTTGACGGAGAAAAGCCTATTGAACAAATTCATAAAGAAATTGTAGAAAAACTTCACATTAAATGATCAACATTAAAACCCCTAAAGAAATAGAAGTAATGAAAACAGGAGGAAAGATACTTTCCCAAGTTATGTGGGAATTGATTGACTTTGTAAAGCCTGGTGTTTCAGAGATTGAGATAGATAAACTCGCTGAAAAACTAATAAGACAAAAAGATGGGGAGAGTGGATTTAAAAAAGTTAAGGGATATGGCTACACGGTTTGCCTTTCAACCAATGATGTGGTAGTTCATGGAATACCGACTAATTATAAGCTAACAACAGGAGACGTTATAGGAATAGACTGCGGTGTTTTCTATCAAGGTTTCCATACGGATATGTCAGAAACTGTAATTGTTGGAAAACCTAAGGATAAACAAAAAGAACAATTTTTAAATGTTGGAAAACTTGCTTTGATAGAGGCTATAAGACAGGCAAAGGTAGGAAATAGGGTTGGGCATATATCAAAAACTATTCAAGATATAGTAAGGAAAAACGGATACAGTGTCGTTGAGAGTCTTGTGGGCCATGGTGTTGGTAGAAATCTACATGAAGAACCTGAAGTGCCAGGCTTTTTAATTGATCCGATTGAACAGACACCACTGCTTACAGAAGGAATGGTTATTGCCATTGAAGTAATCTATAATATGGGAAAACCTGATTTAAAATTAGATAAAGACGGATGGACATTAAAAACGAAAGATGGATCTTTAGGAGGACTATTTGAAAAAACTGTTGCTATAACCAAAAACGGTCCCCTTATTTTAACCCGATAACTTTGTCCAAACATCTATTTCTTTTCCTCTTTTTTTAGCAACAACTATTAACTGTTGCGATTCGGTTAAAATAGCTGGTGGTGGATTTCCATGGAAGGCATTGGATGATAAGACAGTTGCAGCCAATATATCATCAACAGGACAAATAAACAGAGCTAAAGCTCTGAGAGCGGTTGTTGCAACTAAAGACCTTACTTTTTTATGTGGACGCCTTTCGTGTTCACGCATGGAAGAAAGTATACATGAGTATAGAAGTGAGGGCAATAGTTTTTAAGGTTCAATGTAAGAATTTATTGTACTTCTATTTTTAAATATCCTATTGCTTCTAATCGTTTTTCAATTTGTTTATAACTTTTTCCGCAAAGCATTCCTCCTGCAAAAACCTTTTCCTGAGTAATCTCAGCAAGAAGCCATTCTGGTGGAGTAAAGTTAGATTTATCTTCTACCGATTGAAATTCTATGTCAACCAAGACAAGCCCCCTTAATTTTCCCTGAAAAACATCTACTTCATAGTTAAAACCGTTTTCTTTGTAAAAATAGCGAATCTTATCTATTCGTTTTCCGGAAAGTTTTTCCAGTTCTGCAAATTCTTCCTTAGTGAGTGGGATAGTTGTTTCGAGCTGACGGGAAGAATCTCCCTTGGTAACAGGTTGTTTTTTGGTAATTTCATACCTATCTTCCAAACGTCTTACGCGAAGTATAGGGTGCTCTGCTGACCCTGGAAGATAAATATCAAGCATCTTTTTTGAGGGAGAACTGGTAACACCAGAAGGTAAAAACTTAGGTAAATAAGTCAGCTCGAGCTCTTCCATAGAGAATATTATAACAGTTTCTATTTTCCCTAAATGGCTTAACTTTTGTTGCTTCTTCGAATGCATTTTGATATAATTGTTGATAACAAAATTCTAAATTCCATAAAAAGGATTTAGGATTTATATTTTATGGCTCATCAAGGATCAGTGGAAATTGAAGGGGTAGTCAAAGAATCATTACCTAACACTTTGTTTAGAGTTGAACTTGATAATGGACACATGGTTTTGTGTCACTTATCAGGCAAAATGCGGATGCATTTTATAAAGATCCTTCCAGGGGATAGGGTCAGAGTTGAGATGACGCCGTATGATAAGGAAAAAGGTAGAATTACCTTTAGGCTTTAAATATGAAAGTACAAGCAAGTATTAAACCAAGATGTTCAAAGTGCAAGATTATAAAAAGAAGAGGCGTGCTTTATGTTACTTGTGATAACCCAAGACATAAGCAGAGGCAAGGATAAGCTATGCGTATTTCAGGAGTAAACTTACCAGATGAAAAAAGAGTAGACATTGGCCTATCATATCTTTACGGTATTGGCAGAAAAAATGTAATAGATGTTTTAAAAAAGGCGCAAGTTGAAGCATCTAGAAGAATAAAAACTTTGTCTGAGGATGAGCAAAAAAGAATTCAAAAGACATTGGAAGAATATAAAATTGAGGGAGATTTAAGGGTTGAAGTGCAGGGAAACATCAAAAGACTAAAGGAAATTGGAAGCTATAAAGGAGTCAGACATTCTAAAAACCTTCCGGTAAGAGGACAGCGAACAAAATCAAATGCAAGAACAAAAAGAGGAAAGAGAGTAACAATTGGAGCAATCAAAAAAGAAATGGCAGTAAAAATGGGATTAACAACTGAGACTGAAGAAAATAAGTAATATGGCGGATACAAAAACAAAAAAAACTAAAGTAAAAAAGAGCACTCTAAAAGTAACAGATAGGGGAAGTGTCTACGTTTCTGCAACATTTAATAACACTTTAATAACCATCACAAATGATAAGGGGGAAACTATTTCTTGGGGCTCTGCTGGGGCTGCTGGTTTTAAAGGAACCAGAAAATCAACGCCATTTGCAGCAACAACGGCAATGGAAATGGCAGCCAAAAAAGCCTTGGGGAAAGGACTTAAAAGCGTTGACGTTTATATTAAAGGTCCAGGATCTGGAAGAGACGCAGCCTTGCGTGCAATTAAATCAGCAGGGCTTTCAATAACACAAATTGCAGATGTAACGCCTATGCCCCATAACGGGCCAAGAGCAGAGAAAAAAAGGAGAGTATAATGGCAAGATATATAGGACCAAAACACAGATTAGCAAGAAGAGAAGGAGTAAATCTACTAGATAAGTCTTCCCAAAGCTTAATGAGAAGACTGTCTGTTCCTCCTGGAGTACACGGCAAGAGAAGGAAAAAAAGGCTTTCAGAATATGGACTTCAACTTCGTGAAAAACAAAAAGCAAAGGTAACCTACGGCCTTTTGGAAAAACAGTTTAAAAGACTGGTTCAAACAGTAAGAAAACAAAAAGGAGATACAAAGGAGTTAATAGTCTCAGCTTTAGAAACAAGACTTGATAATTTGGTATATAGATTAGGTTTTGCAAAAACAAGGTTTATGGCAAGACAATTTGTATCTCATGGGCATATTTTGGTAAACGGAGCTAAAGTTACAATCCCTTCCTATCAGGCAAAAGTTGACGATGTTATTTCCCTTTCTCCTAAAATACAATCAAATCCAAAAGTACTTGAATTATTTAAGGAAGAAAAAGAACAGGAAATATTGCCATACCTTGAGAAAAAGGCAATGTCAGGAAAGCTTAAAAGGTTGCCACAAAAACAAGATGTCCAAGTTCCGTTTGATTTACAGTTAATTATTGAATATTATTCCAGATAATGGTAAAATATTAGCTTATGGTCGAGCCTACATTTAAAATTAAAGAAGAAAAAGTAACACCCGAATACGGAGAGTTTGTTATTGAACCGTTAGAATCAGGTTACGGTCATACACTGGGACAGGCTCTAAGAAGAGTTTTACTTGTTTCCATTCCAGGAGCTGCGGTAACATCTGTTAAGATTTCCGGTGCAAAACATAAGTTCTCAACTGTCCCTGGTCTTAAGGAAAACATTGTAGATTTTTTACTTAACATTAAAGGTCTTAACCTTCGACTTTTAGACTCCAAAGAACAATCGGTCGTTAGGCTTTCAGTAAAAGGACCAAAGGAAATTAGGGCAAAAGATCTAGAGCTTCCAGAAGACGTTGAAGTTGTAAACAAAGATCATTATCTTGGAACTCTTTCCGACAAAAAAGCAAAATTGGAAATGGAACTAACTGTTGAAAAGGGAATGGGATATTCCTTAGCAGAAGAGAAAAAAATTTCAACCCTTGGCGTTATGCCGGTTGATGCAATCTTTACTCCGATTAGAAGGGTTACCCCGGAGATTAGTGCAACTAGGGTTGGAAGACAAACGAATTTGGACAAACTTACTCTTAAAATCTGGACAAACGGAGTTGTCAGGCCAAGAGAAGCTTTAGATGAGGCAGCCAGAATTTTATCTGCCTACTTTACCCAAGTTTATGCACCAAAAGAAGTGATTGCTACAGAATCAGCAAGCAGCCATCCTGGAATTGCTGAAGGCGTACTTAAATTAACAATCGACGAGCTGGATCTTCCAACCAGAATATATAATAGCCTTCGAAACGGCGGAATTGAAACAATAGGACAGCTTTTGGATACACCCAGAAAAGATCTTATCTCAATGAGAAACATGGGTGGAAAATCAATATCAGCGATTGAGGAAAAGTTAAAAGAAAAAGGAATTAGTTTGCAAAGCTAATTGTAAGTATTAAATCTCAAAGTCTTAAATCTCAAAGAAACTGAAGGTTTGGGATTTAAGATTTTTTTAGTTTTATGAAAAAAAGTATTTTTGGCAAAAAATTAAAAAGGGATAAAAATGAAAGAAAGGCTTTATTTAAAAGTCTTATGAGCTCATTGGTTTTAAATGAGAGTATTAAAACTACACAGGCTAAAGCAAAAGCAGTAAAACCAGAAGTTGAAAAATTGGTAACCCTTGCCAAAAAAGGTACAAATTCTTCTATACAAAAAATACAAGCAAGTCTATCCCATATTGCTTTGGATAAATTCATCTCATACACTGCTCCCAGATTTAAGGATAGAAACGGCGGATATACAAGAATTATAAAATTAGGCGAGCGATTTGGAGACAGAGCCAACCTTGTGGTTTTGGAATGGGTTGAAAAAAGTGAAGTCCCATACGTAAAACCAGTAAAAGAAAAGTTAGAGAAAGCTAAATCAAAAAAAGTTACTAAAGCAAAAACAAAAACAGTTAAACCAAATGCTGCTACTAGAAAAACTGTAAAGAGAACAACTAAGAAATCTAAATAATATGAAACAGACAAAAGCAACAAAAATAAGTGAGATAAAAAGAGATTGGCATCTGGTTGATCTTAAGGGAAAAACATTGGGAAGAGTTGCATCTGATATTGCACTTCTTTTAATGGGGAAAGGAAAACCTAATTTTGTTAAGCACTTGGATATGGGAGACTTTGTTGTAGTTATTAATGCAAAAGATTTTGTAGTTACTGGCAACAAAGAAAAATTAAAAAAATATTACAGACACTCTGGCTACCCAGGGGGTTTTAAAACAGAAACTTTGGAAGTTTTAAGGCAGAAAAAACCACAGGATGTTATAATCCATGCAGTTGCCGGAATGCTTCCGCAAAATAGGCTTAAGGACAAAATGCTAAAAAGATTGCATGTTTTTGAGACAGAAACACATCCATTTAATGATAAATTTAATAAATAAAAAATATGGCAGATACTAATACAAAAAAAGATTTTACATCTTCAATTGGAAGAAGAAAAGAATCTGTTGCAAGACTTAGGCTTTATACAAATTCTCCTGCTGATTTAACTATTGGAGGGCAGAAGACTAAAAAAGGAGATATTGTCGTAAATGGAAAAAGGATAGAGGATTATTTTAAGGGAATAGTAGCTCGTGCAAAATTTGAAGAGCCTCTTAAAATTACAAACAATTTAGGAAAATATATTTTGTCAGTAAAAATAGTAGGTGGAGGAAATTCAGGGCAACTTGACGCATTTATTCATGCGCTTTCAAGAGCGCTTGCAGGGATTGACGAAAAAAATAAACAAATACTTAAAAAACAGGGCTTTCTTACAAGAGATGCAAGGGTAAGAGAAAGAAGAAAAGTTGGAATGGGTGGAAAAGCACGAAGAGTAAAACAATCTCCAAAGAGGTAAACCTAAGTTTCTTACAACATTTTTTGCTTAATTGTTTCAATAACCCAAGGAGCTAGATTTTCATAAATTCTTGATTTTTTATTTAATAAATCCTCTTTTTTAACCAAGGAAAAACCATAGGCAAAATCAAACTTTGGGGTAGGTAATTTTTTAACTTTCGCAACTAATATTTCGCAAACTTCATGTTCGGTGTAAATGCTTTTTTTGTCCTTTGCTTTGTAGTAGATAGCTCCCAAATTTTCAGGTACATATAAAAGATCTTTTTTGGTTAATCCCCATTCTCGTTCTAAACACTGATATGTTGCTTCAAGAGTAGTTTGTAGTTTGCCGTTAATATATAACTGGTGAGAGGATGATGTTATATCAAATACTCCATCAAATGCAGGATGTTTTCTGTGCTGAATAATGTAACTATCTTTATAGATTAAAGCAACAGTTAAGGCTCTATGTAAAATGCCCTTTTTATGCGCCTCCCATTTTTCAATTTTGCCAATAATATTTCCTTTTTTATCAACTCTTGCAATAATTTGTTTTTGTTTATAATATTTATTCATGGTTTGCATTTAACTATAAGATATATTATAATGCAAAAACCCACATAATCATAGTCCTATATTTGGATACAAATGAAAATTATGAAAGATGTTATTTTAGTGAAATTAGGAGGATCAATTATCACGAATAAAAAAGTGCCTTATTTAGCAAGAAGGACTGTTATAGCAGGTCTTGGAAGAGAGCTTAAAGTTTCTAAGTGCTTATTGGTTATAGCTCACGGAAGTGGCAGTTTTGGCCATACTTCA
>CAZUZF010000019.1:0-17401 GCA_964624955.1 uncultured Gammaproteobacteria bacterium | reverse complement strand
TATAAAAATAAAGCAAAGAATATAAAAGCTTCCAGCCTAATGCTTCTTAAAGATTTCAAAGGGATTATTCCAAAAAGTATTTCCGATTTAACAAAGCTTTGGGGCGTTGGCAGAAAAACAGCCAATGTGGTTTTAGGCAATGCCTATAAAATCATAGAGGGAGTTGCAGTCGATACTCATGTTAAAAGATTATCTTTAAAATACGGTTTTACCAAAAGCAAAAACCCAAGCATTGTTGAGAAAGATTTAATGAATCTTTTTGACAAGAAGGACTGGTTTAGTATTACCTATTTACTGATTGAGCATGGAAGGACAATTAGGAGACTAAAGAAAGACTTTATTGTTTTGCCAAAGAAAAATTAAGCTCTGTATCTTTTATAATATTGTCTGTAAAAATTAGCTCATTGCCTTTGGCGATAGTGTTGTTGGGTAGCCCAACCGCGGTTAAATTCTCGGGAAGATTAAGAATGAGCGAATATGGGATATTATCAATTCCGACCTGTTTGAATAATTTTAAATCATAAATGAAATCATTTTTAGTCAAATCAAGTTTTTGGGAAAGCTTATAATCAACCTCTACTGTTTTAAGAGTCTTAGCATCAAGTGTTATTAAAAACCCAAAAACTGTTTTTCCGCCCTCCTGCCCTTTTTCTACCTCAAGTCCTGTTTTGGGAACAAAGTTTTTTGCTTCATAAACCACAGGGTCTTTTATCGCATCAACAATATTTTGTATTTTGCCATCAATTTTTATATTGGTCAGATTTGTCCCTTTGGGAAGGATAATCCTTAGATAGTTTTTGTAAAAACCATTTTTTCCTAAAGATTTGTCTGCGTCATTTTTAAAACTTACTTTTACGCTTTGACTAATTTGTCCATTTTTTTCAATTGTTGCGTTTTGAGAAACACTTCTTGTGATATACCAGTTAACTTTATTGGCTGATAAATTTGCTTCATTAATACCTAAGAAATCATTGACAATGGTTTTTCCTTCAGGCCTACTGTCAATAAGCGTTGAGCCAAAACCATTAACAGAAAAAGCGGATTGAACAGAAACCTGGCTAAACGCAAAAACAATGTGTTTTTCATATAAAGACTTTGTAAATGCATTGAGAATATTTAAATAGGAAATATTTTTTTCTTGGTTAAGCTTTAGGATTATGGAATTGTTTAAGGACCTTAGGAAATCTTTTTTTTGAGTAGAGCCTGGAAAAAAGCTTTTCTCAACATGGGCATTTACTATTTTAAAAAGATTGTCTGCGTCAACAGTTTCGTTATAATCTATCACCTTAACAGGCCCTATTTGAGATATGAGATTTTTTACAAATGTTAAATCAACGCCTATTACCCCATCCACTGTTTCCTTAAGTTCTGAGTTTAAAAATACCGCCGCTGCCAAAGCTGACTTTGAAAAATCCACGTCAAAATTACTGTCTCTTAAATACCAGTGAATTGAGGGAAGATACCTTCTTATCCCAAACGGCGGTTCAACGTGTCCTCTAAGCTGCCCGTCTGCATCATAAACATCAAGTATTTTAAACTCCAAAACTTTTCCCTTATTCACTTTTAAAAGCGCAAAAGAGCCGATGAATCCCCCGCCAGGCCTTAACTCCATGTTGTTTTGAAATAAAACCAAATATTTTTTTTCTTCCCCAAAGCCTAAAAGCTCTGGCCAAAGGTCTATGGTTGAGGAAGAAAAGGCAACAAGGCTGGATAGTTTTTCATCAATAGATTTTGGAATATTACCAAGGTTTTTTTGCTTTTGGTAAGTAATCAGGGCATTTTTGAAATCATCAGTCAGTTTTAAAAATTCCTCCTGCGAAACAGATGATTTTGAGTTTAAATTTTTTATTTTGTCAAAGCCTTCCAAAAGACTTGCTGCTGCAAAAGAAAGTTCTAGTCCTTGATCTATTTTTTCAGAAAAGTCAGAAAGGCTTTGTTCTGCCCCAAGTATTTGGGCCTGTTTTTGTAAAAGCGCAAAGGTTTTCTTTGTAAAATTAAAAGCTGTGTATGCGTTTTTTGAAGAGGCAAGGGCTTTATCTAAGTTTTGATTTTCAATTTGCACTATTGTGTCTTTGCTAAAATAAGCTCCAAGCCCAAGGAGCGAAAATGTTGCAAGGGCTGGTAACACAAAAAACAGAACAAGCGTTAGAACTACTCCCAAAAACAAATAGCCGAATTTAAATTTGGAAAAAGAATTAGAAGAAGCTTGCTCTCTTGGTAAATCCTCTGTTTTATCTTTTGTCAAATCAATCTTTTTTATTCTTGATAAAAAATCATAGTCTTCATCTAACAAATACTTTCCCTCTAAAGAAAGCTCAAGTTTTTGTTTTTTTTCTTTTGTCTTTACAAAGTCTATTTTTAGAAAAGGTTCAACTTTTTGAAAACTGTGGGCAAGATTTAAAAGAGAGGGTTTATGTAAGGGAAAGGCAAAAAATATTCTTTTGTCTTCTTTTTCGATAAAGCCTGCTTGAAGTATTCCATCGACAACATCGTCAAAAAAAACAGGAAGGGCAAGGCTTGCTCCTTCATTTGGGACTTCAATTCTCTTTTCCTCTATAGCAGATTTTATAAACTTATTAATATAAGTGTTTTTATCGTAAATTAGGTCTTTAGCAAAGATGTCTCCTGTTATTACTATTTTTGTTTTCTCGTATGAGGAAATATAATTATAAATTAAATTTTGACTTATTAAATTTATATTTATGGCAAGAACAAGAGCCGATAAATCATGTTTTGCTTTTTCTATAAATGAGGAAATGAATTCTTTGGTAATTGTTCCATATTCATCAATAATAAAAATGTGCGAATAAGTATTATCTGGAATTGTGGGAATTTTTTTGACATAGGGGATATGAATTATATTCTCCTCTTCAACTTTGTTTGCGCTTACAAAGATAACCAAGGCTTCCTCTGAAACTTGCCTTGCGATTGCCTGTCCCAAAATACCGAGCTTGTCTACTATTAGAATTGGGTATTCGTGGGTTTTTGAAGCTTTAAGATGGACAGGAATATTCATATTTTTATCTTTATATTTTGTAATCCAAGGCAAGGTTAACCATTTCGTCTGCCTTTTTATTTTTCTCTCTTGGAACGTGCATGTAATAAACATTTGCTCCTAAAATCTGTTCTTTGGTTTTAATTTCAAAAAGCATTTGGCGTATTTTTTCATTTTTTACTTTATATCTTCCAACCAGCTGGGAATAAGCAAGTTGTGAGTCCATATAAAACTCAATTCTTACGTCTTTGGGAAATGTATCCTTGTTTTCCAAAAGCCAGTTAAAACCTTCCATAACAGCCGAGTACTCGGCTATATTGTTGGTGGCATTCCCTATTCTTTTGCCGGCTGAGAAAAGCTTGTTGCCGTTTTCATCCGTGATATAAACTCCTAAGGCTGAAGGCCCTGGATTACCCCTTGATCCACCGTCTGTATAGATAACAATTTTTGTCATAATTTAAGCTTATAAGCTTTTAACTTTAAGTTTTTAAAAATATTAAAAATATAAAGACTGAAAATTAAAGCCTATTATTTATTCTAGCAGATTCTTCTTTCTAGCAAGAGATGTTCTAACAAAGAGTATTGTTATTAAAATCGTAAATAAAATTTGAGTTTGTTGAATAGTTAAAAAATAATGGTCAAACATACCTATAAAAGATATTGCCAAAATAATTAATACTCCTGTTATTTTTGTTTTGTTTGCCAAAATAATTAATATTGCCTTTAAAAATAGGTAAAGAAAAACCAAAAGGCCTACTATTCCTGTTTGGGACAAAGTTAGCAGGAAAATACTGTGAACAGGCTGAATCAGAGCCGGACTGTTAAAGCTTGGGGGAAGATTGTTTAAAAAATTATTCATTCCCACTCCAAAAAGAGGATTTTTGATAAACATGTAAACTGAAGCGTTAACCAAATTTGCCCTTTGAGTTAACGACTCATCCATAAAGCTCAAAGAAGAAAGTCTTTGTAAAAATAAAGGGTTTGATAAAAACAAAAATATTATAAAAACAGTTACTACTCCTACCCAAAAATTATTCCTGAAAAAAGATTGACTGAGATTTTGCTTCTTATATTTTCTTAAAAGGTAAGTCAGAAAGTAAATAAACAAAAATCCAATCCAAATTACTGTTGCAACCCTTGAAAGGGAAACAAAAATTCCTATTGTCGAGATTATTAAAACAGTTGAGAGAAAAAATTTATCAAGATGTTTTTTAAAATAAAACAAAAGCATACCCGATAAAGCAAGATAGCCTGCTAAAACATTTGGGTGGGGAAAAGTTGCATATGGTCGCAAAATAAGTTTGTTATTAATTGAAGCATTAGCCACCATGGGAGTTTGTGAATTAAAACTTCTTTCGCCTAAGAAATAAAATATGCCCTGCAAAGATCCCTGGTTTAAATACTGCAAGAGCGCAAGCAGAGTTTCAAAAACCATTCCCAGTGAAAGTAAAATAACCATTATCTTTTTATTTAAAATCTTAAAATTTAAATAAACAAAAATCCCAAGATAGACAAATTCAAGCAGTTTAAAAATAGAGTAAATACCAATTGTTGGATTTTTCGATATAGAAACTTGGGTTAAAAGAAACAGAATAAAGAGTAAAAAAAGGCCAAGATTTTTTTTGTATTTACTAAAAACTATTTTAAATATGTCTTTAAAGCTAAAAATAATAATCAGAAGAATTAAAATATCTGTTAGGTATAACGTGGGGGAAAGATAATCAATTCTTAGCCCAAAGACAAATGAGGACTCAAGAAAAAAATGCTTACCTAGCTGTGTGGGCAAAAATAAAATTAGAAGATAGAAGAAAAACAGGCAGAGTTTATTTTGGCCTTTATTTTGGCCTAACAACCAAAACTCTTTCCCTTCCTTCTCCCACAGATTCTGAAACGACTTGATCATCTTGGGATAAAACCAAATGTATTATTCTTCTTTCCCAGGGTTTTAATTCTTCAAGTCTTACCTCCCTTTGTTGGGAGATTGCTTTTTCCTTCGCATCAGTTGCCAAACGCCTTAACCATTCTTCCCTGTTTTTCTTATAATCGCCGACTTCTATCGAGACTCTTTTAAATTCTCCCTGTTTTTTGGCAAGAGCAAGGGATAATACAAGTTGCAAGGCATCAAGCGTTTCGCCGTGGTAGCCGATGATCATTCCGCTGTCTTGAGTTTCTAAAGTAAGCTTAATTTCATCATCCGTCTCTTCTTGCTCAAATGTAACTTCAATTCCTAAGTTTTGGAAAAATTCTTTTATTAGCTCTTCAATTTTTTTATCTTTTGCCATATTTTTTAATCCAGTCTTGTAATCCACCTAAGCCTGTAATTTTGTATTGCTGTATGATACCAAAAATTGTAAACGTATTCCAGTATAAAGAAAGCCCTATTGGAAAAGTGTAAGATAAAAACCCGATCATAACAGGAAAAATGTATAAAGACTGAGTTGCAAAAGCCGACGCAAAATCTTCATTTTTCTTTTTATCTTTTACTTCTATTTGCTTATCGTTTTTATGGGGACTAGAAGTCATCATCATTTTTGATTGGATAAACTGAAAAATTCCCGTAAGTAAGGGGACAAGTAAAACTGCCGGGCCTATGCTGGATATTAATTGTCCTGGATTTTGAGCAAGAGGAATACCAAAAAAATACACGTCCCATGGCCTATCAAGTTTTAAGAAATCAGAGTACGCAAGCTTATTTACTTCAGAAATTGCATTTCCTCCAAGATTAATAACTTTAATAAGTACTGAATATAATCCCCAGATAACAGGAAGTTGGATTAAAACAGGCAGGCAGCCTGCTGCCGGATTGACACCAAATTCTTTATAAAGTTTCATTGTTTCAGCTTGGAGAGTTTTCGCATCGCCTTTGTGTTTTTCTTTAAGTCTTGAAACATGGGGCGCAATATCCTGCATTTTCTTTGAAGCTTTAAGCTGGGCAGTTGTTAGCGGATAAAGGACAAGTCTTATAATTATTGTCAAAACTATTATTGAAAATCCAAGAGCAAACGGAATTGCAAAAGTTGACAAAACTTTGTAGGACAGTAAAAGTATATTTAATAATGGATTAACAACTATGGCATCAAACATTTTTAAACTCCTCTGTAAAAAGGCTGGCATTTCAAAAGCCTGATAATTGAAAGAAAACCGCCATAAATTAAACCTTTTTTTGTTATTGAAATTCTTGCATAGTCGGAACAGGTTGGAGAAAACCTGCAAACATTATTTGTTCCTGCAATTTGGCAAAGAATTGGAGAAATAAATGCTTGATATGTACTTGCTAATAAATTAATTGCTGTCTTCATCTTAATAAATTTTGTTTTATAAAAACATCCTTGACAATTTTTTCTAAATCTTTTTGTTGTTTACCTAAAATTTCTTTTTTTACTACAAAAATAAAATTATGTCCCGGTTTTATGTCCAAAAGAATTCTTGCAACTATCTTTGCAAGACTTCTTTTTATTCTGTTTCTATAGACTGCTCTCTTGTCTATCTTTTTTGAGATTACAAAGGCAAATTTAGGGTTACTTTCTCCGCTTTTTATAAGTTTTAGTTTAAAAAATGGAGAATCGATTGTTTTGCCTATTCTTTTTTCTACATTGGAAAGCCGGTAAAGTTTTTTAAGCATTAACTAAATCGAAAGCCTACTTCTTCCCTTTAATCTTCTTTTTTTTAAAACATTTTTACCGCTTCTTTTCTTCCCTCTTTTTAAAAAGCCGTGCTTTCTTGCTCTTTTTATTTTTTTAAGAGTTCTGTATTTTTTCATAAAATTAAGTATACCAAAGTTACGATCAGTTTTAAAGGGTATTATAAAAAAGATCTAGTTTTATCCACTAGTACTATCTTGACAAAAAGTTATCCACATTATTAAACTCCATCTACCATGAATGATTTAAAAAAACTTTGGAAAACCACCTTAGGGGAAATAGAAATTGAAGTTTCTAAGGCAAACTTTCTAACTCTTTTTAAACCAACCAGTCTTTTGTCTGTTGAAGATGGTGTTGCAACCATAGCAGCTCCCTCCAATATGATCATAGACCTTCTGCAAAGAAAGTTTTACGATATTATCCAAACAGCGGTTGATAAAAATATCGGCAAAGATACAAAAATCATATTTGTTCCCAAAATTGTTTTGGAAGTTGTTGAAAGTAAAGAAGCTTCTCAAACGCTTTTTTCCCAAAGTAGCCCAAAACAGACGGTTGGGCATTTGCCAAGGGTAAGATCTGATTATACTTTTGAAAACATGGCTGTTTCTTCAAGCAACCAACTTGCTTTTGTTTCTGCCACAACTGTTGCCAAAAATCCAGGAGTTAACTATAACCCCTTATTTATCTACGGGCCAACAGGCGTGGGGAAAACGCATTTAATGCAGGCAATCGCAAACGAGGTCTATTCCAAAAACCCAAGCACAAAAATTGCCTATGTCACAAGTGAGGAGTTCACCAACGAAGTAGTTGAGGCAATTAGAACAAACAACACTGCTAATATGAAAAAGCGGTTTAGGAATCTTGATCTTTTAATAATAGACGATATTCAGTTTGTAGCTGGCAAGGAAAAAGTACAAGAAGAGCTTTTCCACACCTTTAATACCCTTGTTGATAAAGGCGCCCAGATTGTTCTTTCTTCCGATAGACCACCCGATGAAATAAAAAAGGCCGAAAAAAGGCTTTTATCAAGGTTTGGTGGGGGACTAACTGTCGACATTGAATCCCCTGATTTTGAACTGCGAACTGCGATTTTACTTATCAAAGCCAAAAAATACGGAGTAACACTAAGCATTGATATGGCAAAAATAATTGCGCAAAAAGAGCAGGATGCAAGAGGGCTTGAGGGGGCGCTTTTAAGAGTTATTACCCAATCCCAAACCACAAGTGATGGCCAAATTACCCAAGATTTAATTTATACGGTTTTGTCTTTGGAAAAAGAACAAAAACCAAGCGCGTTTCATCCCGATGAAATAATAGAGGAAGTTTGTAACTTTTACAGAGTAAGGCCGACACAGTTAAAAAGCGCTAAAAGAGACGCTTTTTTGGTTAGGCCCCGTCAAGTTGCAATGTTTTTGCTTAAAAAACGCTTAGGACTAACCCTAGTAGAAATAGGAAACCTTCTTGGCGGAAGAGACCATACAACAGTCATGTACGGTGTGGGGAAAATTGAGCAAATGGTGGAAAACTCACAGATTCCTGAGGATATCTTAGGGATTACAGATAATCCTGTTGGAAAAAATGTGCATTAGTTTAAAATTTGACTTATTAACATTTTATCCACATTTTTATCCACACGATATCAACGTTTTCTCAGGCACGGGTTCTTGCTTTTTTCCACTTTTCCATATAAACTACAACAACTACAAATATAAAACATGTTATGAAGGTATCATTTCTTTCAGATAATTTAGCCAAAAAACTTTCTTTTATAAACCACGCAGTATCTACTCGAGCACAACTTCCCATACTTTCAAACCTTTTCTTAGAAGGAAAGAACGGAAAACTGACGGTTAGCGCAACAGATTTGGAAATTGGTATAGTATCCTCAACCGCTGCAAATGTTGAAAAAGAAGGAAAAGTTACCATACCGGCAAAAAGCTTTTGTGATCTTTTTTCAAACATAGTCAGTCAAAAGATTTTGCTGGAGCTAGAAGACAGCGTTTTAAAACTAAAAGGAAAGAACATAAAAGCAGCTTTTCAGACAATGCCGGCAGAGGACTTTCCCAATCTTTTTGGAGACAGGGGTGGACAAATTTTATCTTTGGTAAAAAAAGACATAGAGGAGTTTTTGGCAAGAGTTTCTTTTGCCGCAGCAATTGATGCCACAAAACCGGCCTTGTCTGGAATACTACTGGAAAACCAAAAGGACGCAGTGATTTTGGTTGCAACCGATTCATACAGGCTTTCGTTTCAAAAAACCAACCTTAAGGCATTAAAAGGTCTTGAAAAGGCCATTATAATTCCGGCAAGGGTGGTTAGGGAAATGTTGTTTGTTAAAGAAGATGAGGATGAAATAAGTTTTTATGTTTCAAGCGAAAATAACCAAATAATAATAACCCAGGGAGAAAGCATTGTGGTTGGAAGATTGATAGATGCGACATACCCAGCTTATGCAAAAATAATTCCAACAGAAGCGACGACCAAGGTTGAGATAGACAGGGAAGATTTGTTAAATGCCATTAGAATCTGTTCTGTTTTTGCCAGGGAAACGGCAAACATTGTTAAGTTTACAATTCAAAAAGAAAAACTTATCGTCTCTGCAAACTCACCCTCTGTTGGAGAAGATTTGGTAGAAATTGAGGCAAAACTAACCGGTGAGGAAAATGAGATTGCTTTTAACGCAAAATATTTAATTGATATTTTATCTATTTTAACACAAGAAACATTGGTTTTTGAAATGACAGGGCCTCTAAATCCAGGAGTGTTTAAGATAAAAGGAGAAAGTAATTTTCTACATTTAATAATGCCTATTCGGGTTCAGGGTAGTTAAGTGTTTTTATTGGTAGGTTATTACCAAACTTTGTATCCAGTTTTTGTCTTCAATCCCGTTTTTTTGCAAAAACTCATTAAATTCTTTTTCAGAAGAAGAGATGTTGTCTTTTCTAAAGACAACCCTAAATACATCCTCGTTATAATCATAGGACATGGAAAAGTTAATGCCAGCATATGGGAGTACGTCTAGTAAAAGGCCAACTTGGTAAGCCTGTTTGTTTTGCTTAATTGTTTTGGGATCTGTCTCAGCACTAACTCCGGGGCTTGCGCCTCTTGGAGGAGGCGTTGGCTGATTTGTCTTAACCAAGGTTGGCGTTGGAAAAGCTTCTTTTTGAGGCCCCTTTTTCCCCTGAGGCAAAAAAGAAACAACGATAATTATAGCTATTAAGATGATTATTATCGATGAGAAAAGCAAAAGTTTTTTCATAAAATTATTTTTTTATTGGATATACCCAATACCAGCCGCTTCCTACACTATTAAACACTACTTCTTTGTCTATGTCCATGTTTCTTATGCTGTAGTCTTTGTCGCTTGTGCAAAAAGTTGGGTCATAGACTTTTGCGACTCGAGTTTGAGTATTTAAGCCCGCTATTACAACAGCATGCCCTCCGCTGCCAGACCTGCTTCTGTTATATGTCATATTTGCTCCCGCCAAAAGCAAATATCCATTGTCAAGATATTTTTTAGCCTGCTTGACGTTAAAATTACGCCCACTTGCGAGGTTTACCATGGGCCATTTATAACCCATGCTTTTAAACCATGGTCTAAAGTTGTTTAAAAGTGTCGACTCGTTTGTCCCTCCCTTAAAACAACCATTTCTTCTTGTTTTTTGGGAAAGGGCTGTGTTTAGAGGATTCCATTTAGTGTCCCCAAAAGTTGCTAAAATCATTGCCATTGAAGTAGGGGTGCAGCCATGGCTGGTTATATCGCAATAACTTTTTGTATATTTATTATCATACTGGCAGTAAAAACGGACTTGTTTTGTTGGAGCACCCACGTCTCCGATAATTGTTAAAACAGTGCTGTTGTTTTTGGCAAAAGAGACAGAATAAATTAAAAAAAGAGCGATGGTAAAAAAAGCTAAAGATAAAAACAGTTTTTTTAACATATTGAAATTATAACAAAGACTTAACTATTGTGGGTAAATACCCCAGACAATTTTATATTTATCGATATCTACCCCAATTTCCTCAAGCTTTACTAGGACTTTTTGCTTAGTTCTCTCAGCTTGCAAATCTTGATTTTCACTAGATGATTTTTGCACATATATATCTACAAAAAATTCATTGTTTTGAGAATCAAAGCCTATGAAGTACTCATCGTTTGGCTCTGGGAGATTTGGATACCAGGGGTATTTATCTAAAAATTCTTTTTCGCTTTGGGCGTAAAGCAGATCAGCTTCCCCCTGTTTTCTTATTAACTCATCTTGGCTTGCTTTTTGAGAAGAAACAGTTGTAAATTCCCAGGTAAAAGATTTATCCAAAAGGCTTAGTTTAATTGTATATTTCTGGTCTAAAGCCAAACTCTTTTTAACAATTAAAGTAAGGGAGGAATTATCGCTTGAAAAATACGAATCGTAGTCAATTTGTGGGGAAATAGATATAAAAAGTTTTTGGGCCTCTTGTTTTTGAAGCGGTCTTGAAAAAACAAGATTAATATTTGGATATAGAGATACGTTTTTTGAATTTGGCAGGGGACTTACTTGTTTTACATCCAAAACCTTAGGAGATAAAACCACAGACAAGCCTAGCAAAAATAAAGAGATTAAAAAAACTATTAACAGTAAAAATAATTTAAATTTGTTAAACATATTTTAGGGTATTGCGCCAAACATAAAAACATCAAAATGTTCAGTAGGAAGAACGCGCCAAGCTCTAACCATATTTGACGTCTCTGGTCCATAGCCGTTTGATTGATAAGAATATATCGTTCCGTTTCCGCTAATTGGATTTATTTTAACACTTTTAATAAGCTTGACGTGGCGATACTTGCTGTTACGACTTGTGGGGGTATCAAATGAAAAAATAGCGTCTCCTGCTTTAATTTTACTCAAGGACGAAAAATTATTTACCCTTAATATTTGCCACCCTGGATTCTCTTCCCAGTGGTCAACCATATTCCACGTATATCCATCTCTTCCAATAGTTAACTTGGTTTTTAGTTTTGCCAATCTATATGAGTCAACAATAATGTATGTGCAAAGATAGGCAGAACCACTATCTCCGCAGGAATCACCAGGTCTTTTATAAGCTGTGTAGTTGCCGTTTGTTACAGTTTTTCTAAGTACATTGTACAAAGTATTGCCAGAAGAAGGACATGGTTTTGGATAAGGCTCAAGCGCATTGGCTATTTGTTTTCCCCAATATGAAACGTCTGTATTGTCCTTTGGAGGCTGGGCAGTTGCGCCTTCAATGGTTAGGCGAACACTTGTCTGCGTTTTATCAACGTATGGAGTTGCCTTTATTTCAAAATGGAAATTCTTAATTTTGGAGTTTTTCTCAGAAGATTTAACGTTGTCAGAAAGTTTCCAAATGTATTTAACTAAAGGAATATTTGGGTTAAACTGTGCTGTTTTTACTCCGGTTACGTTATTTATTGTAAATACGGCAGTTGAAAGCGTTACCGCAGCAGAAACTTTATCTAAGGTTACATCTGCCTCATCTTCATTAAATTCAATATCTACGTTATATACAATGGGTTTCCCTTTTTCTGCATTGCAGGTTTCACTGCACCCAGGCCCTGTTAGGTTATATGTTATTCCAGGATAAATTGGGTTTTGACCGCTTTCAATAGTAAGCTGGGGAGTCTGGTAGATAGAACAGTTATTGGCGTTAGATGAAAAACAAACCTTAACCCCAATAGATATTTTTTTTGTCTCATTTATTGAGGGCGGGGTATATAAAGTTATAGCGCTTTGTGGGGTACTAAATACTCCTCCTATGCTTGGTAATTCCCATAAGTAGGTTACATTTTCACTACAGCCCTCAAGGGTAAGCGCTGACGGAAGATTATTGCTTATTTTTTTAGGTTCTGCTGTTATGCTCTTGCATGTTGGTGGAGCAGAGACACCGCTAAAAATAACAATAATGATTATTATTACTAATAAGAAAAATCCTCCGATTAAAACAGGCGGTCCCCAGACAGGAGCGGTTGCAACTACTCCTGAGGCAACTGCAATAGCAGCTTGTCCTCCCCTAAGTACGGTTGAGGCTGTCCTTAATGTTTTAGCAGCTCCTTTGACTACCTTCTTTCCCTTTTTAGCTGCCTCAATTGCTGTCTTGGCCTGTCTTGCTTTTTGGGCTGCCTCATTTAATCTTTCTACTGCGCTTTTTTGCTGTTGATTTTCTCTTTGTTCCTCTTGATTTTGGTTTTTATCCATAAGTTAATAATAGCAAAATTACCTATTTGTAGTTGAGCTATCAACTTGGGGTTGTTTTTGAGATTGCCCTGTTGCGTTTACATTTTGTTCCTTCTGGCTTTCTTGTGCCAAAATCTCTTGTGGATTTGAGGTTATCATCTCATGCTCAAAGTTCGCTGCAACAACTTGTATGGCAACATGGTTTTGTCCTGCGAAAAATAATCCTTCTCCTACATTTGCTGATAACAATAGTTGTTTTTCGCCAGTTGTTAGATAGAAAACGTCAGAAACCAAATCAACTTCTGAAGGGCTTTGTTTTAAAAGCATTTGAATTGAGGAATTTGAAAGTACTGCTTTTCCATAATCTGTTGAAAGAAAATCCTGGACGTCTTGGGTAACGGTTGTAAGACCCAAATAATATTTTCTGCTTCTTTTGGCAATTGAATAGACAAAGGAAGCGCTGTCTTCATACTTCATCATATACCAAGCCTCATCTAATATTAAAAGTCTTTTTTTAAGGTCTTTTTTAACCTTTGTCCAGACAAAATCCAAAATGATATGCATGGCAATTGGTCTAAGTTCCTCCTCCAAGGCTTTGATGTTAAAAATGGTTAGTGGATTTGAGATATCAAAGTTTGATTGCTGGTTAAATATGCCAGACAAAGAGCCTTTGATAAATTTTTCAAGCATTAATGCCAATTCTTGAGCTTTTTCATCTTCCATGCCAAGTAAGACTTTGTATAGGTCTTCCATTAAAGGAGGTTTCCTTCTCTGCGTTGAAGGATCCGTTGTAATACCTTTTTGCCTGTATGTTTCAACCAAGGCCCTATCAAGTATTGCATCATGCGTTGCGTCTAACTTTCCCATAACAATTTTTAAAAGGCCATGTAAAGATAATATTTTAAGCCCAAGTTCATTTTCTCCTTCCTCATATATTCCGGCAAGGTCAAATGGGTTGATTTTAATAGCAGAAGAGGGTGTAAAAGCAACTTCTTCTCCGCCCAGTTGTTTGGCAAGCTTTTCATATTCGCCTTCAGGATCTACGACAATTATTTCCGTACCAAACATAAGCTGTCTGATAACCTCTAGTTTTATAAGGTATGATTTGCCAGCACCAGATTTTCCCAAAACTACCTCGTTTGCATTTTCCAAACTATACCTGTCAAAAATAATCAAAGAGCCGTTTTGCTGGTTTATGCCATACATCACTCCTTTGTCTTGCGTAAGCATGGCAGAGGTAAAAGGAAAGGTTGAAGCAAGTGAGGTTGTATCCATATTTCTGGTAATATAGAGCCTATCTTCTCCCAAAGGTATGGTTGATTTAAATCCGTCTTCCATTTGTAAGGTTGCAACTTTTGGTAAAAGCAAAATTGAAGAAAGCGTCGCATTTAATCTTTTTGAAGCTTCATTTAACTCTTGTAAATCTTCTGAAACCAAAGAGACATAAAGGGAAAACTGAAAAAACCTTTCAATTCCTTTGGCAAGCTCTTCTTGGACAGAAAGCGCATCTTCCAGGGATGCTTTTACTTTTGGATCTATGTCTAAACCTTCATCAATATCAGAGGCAATGGTTGCTTCCATTTCAGCTATTTTTCGTCTCAAATCGGAAAGCACATCAGCTGTTTGGGATGGATAGATAAACATGGAAATATCCATAGAATGGTCAAAGTCAATTAAGGGCTCTAGCCAATCTGGATTAACATATCGTGGGTAGCCAGCTATAAAAAAGGTTTTGTGAAGTTTTTCTCCAATTCTAATATTATTAAAATCAACTTCAATTGAAGAAGGGGCAATAATATCTGGGATTGAATTCATTCCTCTTTGTAGAACTTGGATAGACTCTGGAATACGTAAGTTTTCTTTTTTGTTTTTCTTTTTGCCAAACATTATTGTTCCTCCTTTGCGGTTATATTTGCATTAGCATTATTATTAATACTACTAACCATAGCTAAGTTTTGAGATCCTTGTGTATGGGTTGGATGCATTGCCTGTTCGTTAAAAATATCGTAGAAAAGCTTGATTAATTTATCTTTCTCCAAAATTTCAGATTTTAGACCAATTCTATTTAATTGAGATTTAATCGTTTCTGCCTTAACGTGCAAAACAGACCTTGCGCTTAGGGCAAAGGCTTCTGTTTTATTTTTAGAAACCATTTGCGTTGCGCCTATTGCGCCTTTTTCCAAACTAGAATAGGAAATGACAATATAGAATTTTTTATCCAAAACCGTATTTATCTTAATCAGCTCTGAAACAAAGTTTTTATACATTTCTATTTGTTTTGAAAGAGCCTGGTTTGGTGTTTTTTTGGCCTGAAAAGATAGGGAGTCTAAATATTGAGAAATATCAACTTGTTTGCTCTTTACCACTATTTGTATTGGAAAAGAAAGGGAGTTAAGAAGGGCAGAATAGGCATAGATTTTTGCATCTTGTTCCTCGGTTGACAAAAGTTCAAAATTTGTTGCCTGTACTTCCAGGATGATACAAGCTTGTCCTCCACTTAAAACAACTACATTTTCAAAAATGTCTGTAATTTCAATAAACTTTTGTGTTGAGTTTAGTTTCAGGGCAGTTTTTGCCATTTAATTAAATAAAGACCTCCTAAGCTCTTCTCTTTGATCAACAGAAATAACTTCAATAGGCATAATTACTTGACCACTAGCTTCAAAGCCAATTGTGTCAAATTTATGTTGTCCTTTTGGATCTTCAAAAGTAATGGTGTAGTTTCCGTTATTAAGCTGCGTTGCTGATGCAAAATGGCCAAGCGCATTGGTTTTAAAGGCCCTGACTGCGTTTCCCTCACTGTCTTTTACCTCAACCAAGATATTTCCCAAGGGATTTCCCCTTGGGTCTTTGATAATACCTGTTAAAAGGTTGGGAAATTCAGGAGCATTGGGAAGGCCTACGCTTTTTGTCATGTTTTGGGGAATACTTCTAACAAATTGTGTCTGCTCGGAAGGAAGTTGACTTGCAACAGAAGGGGTAAATACAGTCTCTTTTGTTGTGGCACTTTTTTGCATCTCAATTAAGCGTTTTTCAAGTTCTTGTTTTTGAGAAAGCATTTCATTTAGTTTTTCCTGAAGTTCCAGAACTTTTTGGTGGGTTTCCAAGTAGGCCTTTTGGTCTACATGGCTTTCTTTTTCTTCCAGTTGCTTTGTCTTTTCCAATTCTTTTTCAAGTACAGCTGCTGTTTTAAGTAGGTTTTCAGAAGCAAGCGCTTCATCAGCAGCTTTTAGCCTATCCTCCTTAGAAGGCGCCCCGGAAGTCCTTGGTGGAGTTTTATTTGCAAAATAATGAGAAGGAACATTTCCCGGTGCAATATTTTGTTGAGGAGTAGAATAGGTAGCTATATTCTGAAAAAAAACAGACTCTTTTTTATCAAGCTTATTTTTCCTCTTGGGAAATCTACCAAAAAACTTCATCAGCCCATCTGCGGATTTATTTCCCATGCCCGGCGTTGTTTGCATAATAAGATTTGCTCCTTGTTTTTGATAGACGTATTGGGTGGGAGAAAAAACAGCTTTAAAAAAATTGGCAATCATACTATCTAACGGTCTTCCTTCAATGGGGAGGAAAGCTAGGGCAATGCCTGAAAGAATAAAGGTAACCGCAAGGGGTATTTTTATAAGCTCAGTTAGAGGTGTGACAAAGAAAAACCAACCCAGTATTACGCCTACAGCAACATAGGCAAACTGTTTAACAGTCATATCGCCTATAAGCTTAAACTGAAAACCTGTTATATCTTGTGGTATTGGATGATTTTCCATTAAACTTAAATACTAGTAAAAAGTATCTATTACTATTGTTTACCGTGAAAAATATCATTTCAAGATTATCAAACTATGTCTTACTTGGATTAAAGTAGATAAATTTTGCGTGAAAACTAGAAGCCTAAGTTATTATTCTACGCCTAATTTAATTTTTGTTAGAATTTCAACTCCGGTAAATGTGGCAATAAAGTTAATTATAAAAAAAGATAAAAAGACGACAATCAAGCCAACTAAGGCAAAGGTAAGTGTTTTCTTGGCACTGTCAACGCTTTTTGGATCTCCTCCTGAATTAATAAACTTAATACCAGAATAGATTACTAAAAATAGAGCAACAATTGTTGCAAATATTAAAGACCAGTTGATTACAACTTTAATTATTTGAGGAATGCAAGCAATTGTGGGTGCAACTACGCCTTCTGGAATACATTTATCCCATTTAATAGATAAGTCCATAAAATAACAATAACAAAGTATCTGTGCCTTATCAAGTAGTCTATTGAGGGAATGGGTTGCCTACGTTTGGCAAAACAAATGTGCTTAGGCTAAATCCGGGGATAAAGAATCCAATTATGAAGTTTAGTATAAAGTATGAAAGAAAGATTACTACCAATCCGACAATGGCTGCAACAATATGCTCTCTTGCTCCCTGTACAGCAGTCTTATCTCCACCCGATGTTAACCATTTAAACCCTCCCCAGATTAAATAAAGAAGGGCAACGATTACAGCAAGAATGAAGATTAAATTAATAAGACCAACTAGAATATCTCCAATATCTGGATCGCAAAGGCCTCCGAAGATTGTATTTT
>CAZUZF010000018.1:0-18200 GCA_964624955.1 uncultured Gammaproteobacteria bacterium | reverse complement strand
AATATATTTATCCTGAAATTAGAAAAATGCAGCTTGAGGGAGAGCGAAGAATTGGTCTTGGAACTCTAGGGCTTGCGGACGCTTTAATTAAAATGCATTTAAGATATGGATCAGATGAAGCTGTACCAATAGTTGACAAAATCTATAAAACTATAAGAGATGCTGCTTATGATGAGAGCGTAAATATTGCCAAAGAAAAAGGACCGTTCCCAAAGATAGATAAGAAAAAGCATCTAAAGGGACTGTTTATAAGGGAACTTCCAAAAGAAGTGAGGGAAAAAATGGCTGCGTGGGGAATTAGAAATTCAATGCTTTTACAAGCTGCGCCAACAGGAACAACCTCTCTTTTATCCGGTGCCTCATCCGGAGTTGAACCAGTTTATGAGTTTGAATATTACCACAGCGGAAGACTTGGTAAACAAGCTGTTTATCACTCCCTTTATGGAGAATGGAAAAAAGCACATCCAAATGATAGCCGCCCAGATTATTTTGTTAGCGCCAATGATTTAACTCCCCAAGACCACGTAAGGATGCAATCGGTTGTCCAAAAATACGTTGATGCATCAATATCTAAAACTGTAAATGCGCCAAATTCCCACAGCGTAGAAGACGTTAAAAAGCTATACATGATGGCATATGACACAGGCTGCAAGGGTATTACATATATGAGAGATGGATCAAGACAAGGTGTATTGTCAAGAAAAGAAGATGAGGATAAAAAAGAGGCTTCTAGTGCAAAAGCTCAAACATCTGTTCCTGTTGTTCCAAGGCCAATGATGGTAGAGGGAGTAACATATGGAACAGAAACACCAGTTGGGAAAACGTGGATAACGATAAACCATGATGCAAATAACCAACCTTTTGAGGTATTTATTATTGTAGGAAAATCTGGATCTGATGTTGCAGCCATGGCAGATGCTTTGGGAAGAATGATCTCCTTAAATCTTAGAATTAATGGTCAACTTCCTCCTAGGGAGAGAATAAGGCATGTGGTTGCGCAACTGGTTGGCATCGGAGGAGCAAGAAGTGTTGGTTTTGGAGAAAATAGAGTTAGATCTTTACCTGACGCTGTTGCCAAAATACTTTCCAAACACTTTGACTTTAGGATAAACGGTTTGGTTGAAGATAAAAAGCCTTTAGCAAGTGGTGTTGCAAATGGCAACGGTCTTTCTAATACAACAGTAGTTAATGGTAATTCAAATGGACAGGCAATTACCCATCTTGTGGCAGCAGACACTCTCAAAGACGACAAACAAGAGATTGTAAAAGTTGAACAATTATCGCTTCAAACTCAAACAGGTAACCTCTCAGCTACTCACGGATCATCAACTGGTTTATATGATATCTGCCCCGAGTGCGGAGGAGCAACTCTTGCCTATGAAGAAGGTTGCAAGAAATGCTACTCTTGTGGTTACTCCGAGTGTTGATATGTCAATTTATACAAAATTTGGAGACAAAGGGAAAACATCACTTTATGCGGGGAAAACAGTTTCTAAGGGAAGCCTACGTGTCAACGCGTATGGGACTGTTGATGAGTTAAATAGTTATTTAGGAGTTGTTTTATCCAATGTTAAAGATAAAAAACTTAAAGATAAAATAAATACATTGCAAAAAGATCTTTTTGAAGTGGGAGCGTCTTTGGCTTCTCCAGTAGGATTTAAAGATAAGAATCTTTCAAAATATCTAAGCCAAAAAGTTTTGGAATTTGAAAAAGAAATTGATAATTTAACCAAAAAACTGCCAAAACTTGAAAACTTTATCCTGCCAGGTGGGGGAAGGCCAGGAGCTGGTCTTCATTTTGCAAGAACATTAGTAAGAAGAGCTGAAAGAAGAGTGGTAGAGCTATCAGAAAAAGAAAAAATAAACAAAGACATTATTGTTTTTTTAAACAGACTTTCGGATTTGCTTTTTATGTACGCAAGAGATATAAATTATAAACAAAAAGAAAAAGAAATAAAGTGGACTACAAGGTAATAAGGTCCGCTTTCGGGTGAAGTAGGTGAGACTCCTACGCTGTGCCGCAACTGTTAAAGTCAGAGCCCCGTTCCCAAAAAGGGATAAATAAATCTTCCGAGCTAGAAGTGTATTTTTAATACAAAAACTTCTCGAAAGATTTTAGAGGAGTTTTTTTATGCCTGCATTTAATTTAGAACATGAACAAAGGAGATTAGCAGAAAGGGGAATTTCTTATGCTGCAAAAGTAGCATCTGCGAAGAAGAGTCTGAGTACTCTAGCCTATGAAAGAACTCACGCTCCCAGCTTTTTTAACTTAACAGTAAGAGGGGATCAAGTTACAAGCGTTGGTTATGAACATAGAGGTGATTTAAATAATTCTTTTATTAAATCCGAAGAAGAATCTCCGACAGAAACAATTGAAAGAAGATATGCTTTGGAAACCCAAGGATTTAATAAAGCGCGTGAGAGGTTTTTTACGCTTCCCTTGCATTCAACAATAATGCTAATTTCTCCTTCTCCAGACAAGCCAATTCCAGGATATCCGGGACACACGCCAATTTACTTTTACCACATTTTACCGGGTAAAAAGGATAATGAAAGAGAGATAAAAGCTCTTTCCTTTGATACATGGTTTAATAGAGAAGACCAAGCGCAAATACTAAACGGGTTTAATCCCGATACAAAAGTATTACCAACAGAGCAATCTATTCTTACCTCTCCAGTTAGCGTTTCCAAAGGAGAAGGAACAGAGAGTTTTTATACTCTCTGGAATAGTTTAAGAGACTATTTTAAGCAAAAGGGATATACACATTTTGCTGTTCCGCCTGCATTTTTAATAGAACAGTATCTTTTACACGGGCAAGACATAATGCGAAGTCAACACTTAGATCTTGATGTAATGATAGGAAACTTGGCGCAAAGACTTGCAAATGGTGCAACAAGAGATGAAATTGCAGATGACTTTGATGTAATGCTTGGAAGGGCAGATAAAGACCTTCTCCATAAAGATTGGGGACATCAGGAAAGCTTGCATATGAATGTTCCAAAGCATGCAGATTTAGATGTACCCCCAGCTTTTGTAATTTTTCAACAAAACAGGCATTTAGGAGAAAATGTAAGGCAAGTTATGACATTTTGTGGTATGTCAGGCGGTATGAAAGCATCTGGTCCTTTTGGAACACCAGTTAATGAAGCAACGGTAAATACCTGGTCGTTTACAGCTAAAAAAGGCATTGCGGAAACTAATGAGAGTACTTCCTTGCAAGAAACAACTAAGCTTTGTTGCACGTGTCCATTCTGTAGAAGAGAAGTCGAAGCTATAATTGAAGGAGGAAAAATTACTTGTCCAGATTGTGACGCAAGTGTTCCATGGTCTCAGCAGTCTACGTTAATACAATAAATGATGGAAGATAAAAACTTAAATAAAAATTGCAAGATTTGTTATAAAATCAAATGCAAAAATTGTGGTTGGGAACCGGATGATTTAGAACTCTCTTTGGTTTTAGAAGGAAAGCTAACTAAATGTCCTGATTGTGGTTTTGATAAGTAATTTTGTAATGAATTTATAAAGTTAATTTAATTGCTCCTTTTTATCTAAAAATGGTATGATTAACATGATGGATAATACCCAAAACCCAAATAATAACAACGTGGACAACAGTAATTTACCTGTTCAGAACAGTTCAAGCGGGCAGTATCAAAACGGCCTAAGCTCTTCTATAAATAAAGAAGTAGAAAAACCTGTTTCAGACTTTGTAGCACATTCCGAAACACAACCGGTTCTAGATAGGGAAGTAGAAACTGTGGGGGTTAAGGTTGCGTCTGAAAAACCTCAACTAACGCAAGAACATGAACAAATTGGGGTTAAACATTCGCTTGAAAATAACTTTCCCACTATTGAGCCAACAGGCACTGTGCAGCTTATGGATGAAAGTCAGGCAGAGGATGTTATTAATAAATATAAAGGAAATAGTGATCCCCTAGAGCATGTTGAAAAGGCTTATTTTCTGCCTTCAATTTTTGGTTTTGCTACTTTGATAGTTAAATTAATTAAAGAGAATGCACAAAAAGCACACGCAAAAATAACAGGAAGGAGCATTTAAGATGGAGTCATTACTTTTAAACTTTACAAACATAGTTTTTTTAATTATTTCAGCTGCAGTTTCTTTGGCGGCAACAGGAGTATTGGTCGCTTTATTTGGTTATCTTTTGGTTATCTGGCACAGAAACAAAGAAAGAGAGCAAAAATCACTAGATTCAACTTTGCTTCAGATAGCCCTTCCTAGAGAAAATGAAATTAAAATTGATGCAGCCGAACAGCTTTTTGCAGCTTTGGCTGGAATAAAACCAAGTGGAAGACTGGCTTTTTTAAAGTACAGATACCCAATTTCTTTTGAGATTGTTGGTATGCCAGGAGATATAAGATTTTATATCTATACCCCAAACAAATACAGGGATATGATTGAAAAGCAGATTAATGCTTCATATCCCGATGCTGAAATCAGAGTTGCAGAAGAAGGAAATATTAAAAGTACAAGGCCAGGATTTGTTGTTGGCAATGAATATAACATTTTTTCAAAGGAAGGAACAGTTGCATTTAAACAATTAAAACTTAAAGACTCAAACTATAAACCAATTAAAGTTTATAAAGATTTGGCTGTTGACCCGCTATCTTCCTTAACTTCAGTTTTGTCTAAAATGAGCGAGCAAGAAGGAGCTGCAATCCAGATTTTAATAAGTGGAGCCAATTCTAAATGGAGTAAGTTGGGAAGAGCATATATTGCGCAGACTAAAAAAAGAGAATCAAATCCAGAAACTGCAAAATATTCTTCAGATCCAAAAGAGCTTGAGGGAATTGAAGGAAAAATCTCAAAACCAGGTTTTTATACTATTATAAGACTTGTTGTATCTTCAACCAGCAAAGAAGCGGCTGAGGCTCATCTAAATAATCTAGAAGCAGCTTTTGACCAGTTTGACGGCTCTAATTCTTTTACCAAATCAAGAATCTGGCTTAAAGGAAACTTTATAACAGATTTTGTTTATAGGTTTCTTCCTATGAGAGGCTCTTTATCAGTGCTTACTTCTGAAGAGCTCGCGACAGTCTTTCATTTTCCAAATAAGGCAATAGCTACTCCTCATATTTACTGGCTTAATGCCAAAAAAGCACCAGCGCCAGTTCAAATTGCAGAGAGCGGACTGTATCTTGGAATGAGTACGTACAGGGGTATGGCAAAACCTGTCTATATTCAAAAAGATGATAGAAGAAGACACATGTATGTTATTGGAAAAACAGGTGTTGGAAAATCAGAGTTTCTAAAAGATATGATTTTGCAAGACATTAGAAATGGTGAGGGAGTATGCTTTATAGACCCTCATGACACAATTGATAAGCTTTTGCCTTTAATTCCACCCGAGCGGGCAGAGGATGTAATTTTTTTTGATCCCTCTGACACAGAAAGACCAATGGGACTGAATATGTTAGAGGCCCAAACTGAACAGGAAAAACACTATATAGTATCAAGTATTGTTGGCCTAATGTACAAACTTTATGATCCAAATAAAACAGGTATTATCGGTCCTCGTTTTGAACATGCAATCAGAAATGCAATGTTGACAGTCATGAGCGAACCCGGAGCAACCTTTATTGAGGTAGTAAGAGCCCTAACTGATTCAAGCTTTGTTCAAGAACTTTTGCCAAAAGTTTCCGATCCTATTATCAGACGTTATTGGACAGATCAGATAGCCCAGACCAATGATTTTCACAAATCTGAAACATTGGATTACATTGTTTCCAAATTTGGCAGGTTTGTAACGAACAAGATGATGAGAAATATCATAGGACAATCGTATTCTTCATTTGATTTCAGAAAAGCAATGGATGAAGGAAAAATACTTCTAGTTTCCCTTTCAAAAGGAAAAATCGGAGAGGAAAATGCAAGCTTTCTAGGTCTTGTTTTGGTTCCAAAGATCTTGGTTGCCGCAATGAGTAGACAAGATATACCTGAGGAGCAAAGAAGAGATTTCTATCTTTATGTAGATGAGTTTCAAAATTTTGCCACTCCTGATTTTGCCCAGATACTTTCTGAGGCAAGAAAATACAGACTTAATCTTGTCGTTGCCAATCAGTTTATAGGCCAAATGGATGAAGAAGTTAAAAACGCAATCTTTGGAAACGTAGGAACAATAGTTTCTTTTAGGGTCGGCGTTACAGATGCAAACTACCTTCAGCACGAATTCCAGCCTACATTTACAGAGGCTGACTTAATTAACGTAGACGTCTTCAACGCCTATGTAAAAACAATCGTAAACAATGAGCCTGTAAGTCCGTTCTCAATGGATTTGACAAGAGATATGAGTAAAGAAAAACAAATGGAAAATCCAAGAGTAGCTGAACTTATAAGGGAATTATCAAGGATAAAATACGGTAAAGACGTACACCAGTTGGAGAACGCAATTGCTCAAAGAGCAAGGCTTTGATATAATTTCCCCGCATGCGTCTGTAGCTCAGTGGTAGAGCGGCTGTCTTATAAACAGCAGGCTTCCTTGGTTCGATCCCAAGCAGACGCACACGCTCTTTATTACATTATGGACAAAATGCCCATATTTGGCCTGCAAGTTTGGTTTTAAAGGATGTTAAAGATAATGAGGTTTTTAAGTAGCTTTATAGCTCCGTAAGCACTGAAGTTTCCTTACCTCGTTCTGGTACATATTGAAGGTATCTTTCAGTTGTTGAAAGTCTTTTGTGTCCCAAAGCTTTGGATAAAACAAGAAGGGAAACACCGTGTTTTAAGTGATGGGCTACAAATGTGTGTCTTAAATCATTTACCTTTGCGCTTTTTATTTCAGCAAGTCTAAAGTACCTTTCTACAGCCGTTCTTATATTTCTAATAAGGAAGGGTTTTCCGCTTTTTGTAACAAATAAATGGTCATCTGTTACCTTTGGCCTTACTTCTATATATCTTTGTAGTGCTTCCTGAGCCCTTTTATTCAAAGGAATGGTTCTTTCCTCGTGTTTTTCAAAGGCAGCAATATGTAAGGTATCTTTGGCAACGTCTGATAGCCTTAAGTTAGCCAATTCTCCAATTCTAATACCTGTTTGGAGCAATAGTTCAATTACGGCAAACATTCGGGGATCATTTCTGGCAGCATCACGTAGCGCCCTGTATTCTGTTGGTGTAAGTATTCTAGGTGGCGCAAGCTGGTATTTTGGGTGTGATACCAAAAGGGAAGGGTCGTCGGTTATGTATTCGTTGACTTTTAAGAATCTATAAAAAGTTCTGGTTGAGTTTATCTTTCTTGAGACAGATTTAGGAGTATATCCCTCAGATGCAAGTTTTGCCAAAAAGCTTTCCAAATCGTCCTTGGTAACTTCGTGGATCTCCATTCTTTTTAGTTCCTCCAAAAAAGAAATCAACTGATCAATGTCCTTGCCGTAGGCAACTACAGTTGAATTTGATTTCTGGTTTCCTTTTAAATAGTTTTTAAATTCTTCGTGGGCATTTCGAAGTGCAATTGGTTTCATAATATTCTTACAATGGCCTATAATATCACGCTTTTAGGTTTACGTCAAGAAGAAAAAGAAGCTGGTAAAACTTAAAATATGTTAAGATAAAGATATAGAACCCATGAAAAAAATAGCCTACATCTTAGTTGTTTTTGGTCTTGTTTTGGTTATCAATAGCCTTATTCATTCAATCTATAATTTGTGGCAAAAACAGGATTTGGTGACCTCTGCACAGAAAGAATTAGACAAAGAAAGACAGTTAAACCAAAAGCTTAAAGCGCAAATTGAATATGCCCAAACCCCTCAGTTTATTGAACAACAGGCTCATGATAAGCTATTTTTGGTTAGACCGGATCAGCAGGAAGTGCTTTTTTCCGATAAGCCTATATTTTCAGAAAGTAACGTAAAGATGAAAGAAAATGTTCCTAATTGGAAACAGTGGTTAAATTTGTTTTTGTAGAGTTTGTTGCGGGAATAGAAGATAAGTAACTTATCACTTCAAAGTTCACACGTAACTATTCCCCCCCAAGATTAATTATTGACATTTGTAAGACAATGTATTACATTGGCTGTATAAGATATCTTGTTTTGTGGATATTAAGATTGACGAGCTTATTATTGAAGAAGACAGGTCTGCCCATATTGCTAGGTATAATGTTACTGTCGATGAGGTAGGAGAGGTGGTAAAAGGAGATTATGTTTTTATTGCTGGAAAACATGATCGTTGGATATTAATTGGTCCAACTAAAAAAGGAAAAATGTTGGCAATTGTCGTAGGCAAGCGGGAGAAGAAAAATACATATGGATTGGTTGCCACCAGGCCAGCGCACAAGAAAGAGAGATCTTTTTATCAGGAAATAAAACAAATACAAGGAGGTGAACTTAATGAAAATAACTAAAACTAAACAAAAAGTTACAAAACCTATGCCACCATTTAAAACATTGGAAGAGGAGGCTAATTTTTGGGATACACATGATGCTACAGATGAAATAGATGAGGGAACAGTCGTTGGTTTTCATAAAGCAAATAAAACAGGTATGTTAACTATTCGCTTTGATGAAAAGGATTTACAAAATCTTAGAAAAGAAGCGTTTAAGAAGGGTATCGGTCCTACGACTCTTGCTCGCATGTGGCTGAGAGAACGGCTGTTAACAAGATAAAAAATAATATGAAGGGTTTATGCTTCAAATCTGCCAACCATTTAGCTTTATGGGAACAGTCGCAGTTAAGTAAGTATGTTGCGGGGCTAGGAGTTGCGCCTAGCCTATGAGATTATGCAATCTGTTTTCTTAGGTTACCCTAAGTGTCGGACTATATCTTCATCCCAAAGCTTGGGAGCTCAGCGTGTAGTCTCTACGGGAATTCAAAAATGATTGAATCTTCCCTCGGTATTGTCCTAAAATTTTAGGAGTTCACCGATATAGCTAAGTTCATTTTGGTATTACTATCAAAACGGCCCATTATTTTAAGCCTCATGTGCACTGTACACTACCCCGCACGTAATGCATATTATAGCACGAATTTGCCTTAATTTGAAGCAAATGATAAAATAGTTTTCTTTTATGAAAGAATTCGCTTACTTATATCCAATACCCGAGTATACAGACTTTATCTGTAGGCCCGAGTGGGCAATTAAGAGAAGATATAAAAAAGTTTTAAATCAGGCTGTAGATATTCGCTACAGACAACAGGGATTTGCAATAAACTATGTAATTTTTGACGGTCATCAAGTATCCGATGCTATAGATTTAAGACCAACAGATAGAATTATAGAGGCTGGTATAGATTTTAAAACACATAGATCAAGACTACCTAACGGAGAGCATCCATATCCCAATCCCGATTATGTTTTGGATCAGCTTACAGGTTTAAGAATACTGAGGGTAGCGGGTTTTCATCTTTGGGATTGCGTTGAAAAACTAGCACAAAGAGCTTATGAAAGAGGAGTAGATACCTTGGTAGATGAGGACTTGACTGAACTTTTGCCAGGAGCAATGATTCGAAAAGATTTTAGAGTAGATGCTTATCCTACTTTTAATCCCCGAGAACTTGGCCCTGCATTATTAGAATTTTTTATGGACGCAAGGCGAGATAGGCCCTGGCTTTGGCAGGATTATTGATAAAACTTAAAATAAATCTTCTTTTATGTTAAAATAAGCGTGAGGCAGGAAGTGGACTGGTGTCCCGGGGCATTTCATAAGTGCCCAGCGGTGGGTTCGATCCCCACTCCTGCTACTAACCCTCTTATGCAAGAAAATCCAATAGGAATAATTGACTCAGGAGTTGGAGGACTATCCATAGCCTCAACTTTAATTAAAAAACTTCCCAACGAATCTTTTATCTACGTTGCAGATTCTAAAAATTGTCCTTATGGTCAAAAGACGAGGGAAGAGATCTATAATCTTACCAAGAGAATGATTGATTTTTTGCTAAGCAAAGAAATTAAGCTTTTGGTTATTGCTTGTAACTCGATTACGGTTACCTGTATTGATGATTTAAGAAAAGACTATCCAACACTTCCAATTGTAGGCATAGTGCCTATTATAAAAACAGCCGTAAGAAAAACCAAAAATAAAAAAATAGGCATCTTTTCAACCGTAAATACGGCTAAAAGCAAATACCAGAAGGATTTAATAGAAAAGTTTGCCAAGGATGTTTTTGTACTAAATCAAGGTTCTTCAAAACTTGTCCCACTGGTTGAAAAACTTGATTTTGAAGCAATAGATCGTATTTTGGAGAAAGAATTAGAGCCTTTTAGAAAGAAAAATATAGATACCCTTGCTCTTGGCTGTTCGCATTTCCCTTTAATAAGAAAACAGATACAAAAGTATTTGCCAAATGTTTTAATATTGGATAGTTCTGAGGCTATATCAAGACAAGTTGAAAGAATATTAAATCACGAAAAACTGCTATCTAAATCAAATTTAAGCTATAATTTCTATACAACCGGTGATTTAAGGGCCTTAGAATACTTTGCTCTAAAATTGACAAACAAAGCTAAAACAAATAAAATTTCACTCTTATGAACGATTTTAAAAATAAAAAGATTGCAGTAATAGGCGGTGGAGTAGAGGGTGTTTCAAGTGGTAAGTATCTAAGTAAAATTGGGGCAAGAGTTACTATTTTAGATAAAATCCAAGGCGAGAACTATCTAGGCAGCCTTAAAGACTTTGATTTGATAGTTAAAAGTCCAGGTGTAAAGTTTGAAACTCTAGAAAAGTATGTTTCAAAAGACAAAATAACTTCTCAGACAAAACTTTTTATGGATCTTTGTTCCTCTAGAATAATCGGAGTAACAGGAACAAAAGGGAAAGGAACAACGTCTTCATTAATTTACGAAATGCTCAAAAAACAGGGTTTTGATGCATACTTAGGTGGTAATATTGGTAATGCACCTTTTGAATTTTTGGATAAATTAAATACTCACTCAATTGTAGTTTTGGAAATGTCCAGTTTTCAACTAAGTGATGTTACCAAAAGCCCAAATATTGCTGTAATGCTTATGGTAACCAGTGAGCATTTAGATTGGCACAAAGATACAGATGATTACATAAATGCAAAAAGAAATATTTTAAGATTTCAAACCGGGAAAGACTTTGCAGTTATTAATAAAGACTATCTTCCAAGCAGGGAATCTGATATTGAAACTAAGGGAAAAATATATTTTGTTTCAAGAGAAGATGAATGCGAGAGGGGATGTTTTGTAAAAGAAGGTGCTATTTGGATTAGAGACGATGGTCAAGATCAAAAAGTAATTAATACCAAAGATATTTTAATACCAGGAGAACATAACTGGGAAAATGCCTGCGCGGCGACAGTGGCAGCATATCTTTCTGGAGTTTCAATCCAAAATATTGCCAACATCTTAAAAACATTTAAAGGTTTAGAACATAGACTTGAATTAACAGCAACTATCAATGGTGTTAGATATTATGATGATTCATTTGCAACAACTCCTGATTCGACTATTGCAGCAATTAAGGCTTTCGTTGAACCTGAAATCTTAATTTTGGGTGGATCTACAAAAAATGCAGATTTTAAAGAACTTGGTAAAACAATTTTAAATGCAAAAAATATTAAAGCAATAATTGGAATTGGAGTAGAGTGGGAAAGGATAAAAGAAAAACTAGTAGGACTAAGCCCCGACGTCCTAGTCTTAGAAGGAGCAGTAAACATGCAAGCTATTGTTAAAGGTGCTTCAAAGCTTGCGGTTGACGGAGACGTTGTTCTATTAACGCCAGCTTGTGCTTCTTTTGACATGTTTAAAAATTATAAAGACAGAGGGGAACAGTTTAAAAAAGAAGTTGGAAAGCTTATAGTATAGTTAAGCAAGGCGTGCGATACCTATAGAAAGTTTGTTTAGTAATCCTGATAGGTTTTTTGGAACACGATCTTCTTCAAAAAAACTTCTAAGTAAATCAACTTCAGCTTCGGTAAGAAGTCCTCCGTCAATAATTGCACCAATTAAATTATTGTTAATAGCATACGACCAAAGTTTTGAGTCCTCATCGCTTGTACGTTTGTTATCTTTTCTTATATAACTTCTGATCTTTGCTTCACTTGTCTTTTTTCTTTCTTCAGGCTTTGCATACCTTTTTGTCTGAGATTTACCCATTCTTAGTCGTGCCTCAGTAGAGCGTTTTCTGCCTTTATTTGCTCTGCCGATTTTTGCTTTAACTTCAGGGGCGTGTCTTCTTCCTTTACGTCCTTCTATTAGCTTTCTTTTAACTTCTGGGTCTTTAAAGCTTTCTCTTACTCCTTCACCTATCTTTACTTTTTCTTCTTGAGTATGTTGTCTTCCCGCATATGCCTTACCTCTTTCTCTGCGCGTTTTCAAGCTTACCACGCGCACCGCATCAAAAATGCTCTCAAGCGGATACGTTTGTTGTAAAGCAGCTGGAGCGTCGTTCCACAATCTTACCACACCTCTTTGATATTGCTTGCGGATTCCCCAAGGGCTTTCTTCAAAGAGTTCTCCTAACTCTCCATAAGTAGAGCGATTATTAGGTTCTGAATGAGCAAGAACAATGTGCTGATCCGTTAAGGTTAATCCATCTAGGCTTTGGGGATTTGCTCGAAGGAGTGCTCCTAAAAAAAGCATTGCCACGTTCACGTCGATTTTTCCACCCGCTCGGGCTACTCGACGCTTATATAAAGTAAGGGAAAAGTCCGTTTCTAATTGCGTCATGGTACTGGATTCTAGCATAAACAGGCATAAGAAGCTATAATTAGCAATTATGAAACCAGCTTTTCAAGTTATTAAAAAAGATAAAAAACTAAAGGCAAGAGTGGGAGTGATTAAAACTCCGCATGGAGATATTGAAACTCCTTCGTTTGTTGCGGTTGGAACACAAGCTACCGTAAAAGCTGTAAATCCAAAGGAACTTAAAGAAATGGGAGCTCAAATTGTTTTGGCAAATACCTATCATTTGCATTTAAGACCAGGAGAAAAGCTAATAAAAAAACTTGGAGGACTGTCTAAGTTTATGAGCTGGAATGGTCCGACAATGACAGATAGCGGTGGCTTTCAGGTTTTTTCTTTAGGGATCAGTCTTGAACACGGGGTGGGAAAGTTGTTGCGGGAAGAAGAGGGCAGTCCAAAACCTAGACTTAATAAAATTACAGAGGAAGGCGTCGCTTTTCAATCCCATATAGATGGAAGTAAACAGTTTTTATCTCCTGAAATTTCAATTCAGATACAAGAAGATTTGGGAGCTGATTTAATAATAGCATTTGACGATTTGGAATCTCCAAAATACACTCACAAACAAACAGAAAAATCACTTCTTTTAACAGAAAATTGGTTACTTCGAAGCCTGAGGGCTCATAAAAGGAAAGATCAGCTTTTATATGGCGTAACCCATGGGGGAGCATTTGAGGATTTAAGAATTAAAAGCGCAAGATTTAACGATAAACATTTTAACGCAATTTCCTTAGGAGGCGCCCATAAAACAAAAGAAAACCTTTACAAAGTTATTGACTTAACAACTGAAAATATTGATCCAAATAAAACAACCCATATGTTAGGAATTGGAGAAGTTGATGATATTTTTGAAATTATAGAAAGAGGAATTGATACTTTTGATTGTGTTATTCCAACTAGAATTGGAAGAACAGGTTTTTTCTTTATCTCTCCTCCCCTTGGCAACATGAAAAACAGGTTTAGAACTGATATTGATAAACCTCAATTCCGAAGCGATTCAAAACCGCTTGATGAAAATTGTATTTGTACTACATGCCAAAATTTTAGTAGAGCATATATCCACCACTTGTTTAGAAGTAGGGAGCTATTGTCATATAGTTTAATAAGCACACATAATGTTTACTTCTTAGTTAATCTTACAAAGCAAATTAGGGAGGCAATAATTGAGGGAAATTTTAAGTCTATTAAGAGAAAGTGGCTTATTGACAATCCTTTTTAGGTAGGGTATAAAAAGGCCATGTTTGAAAGAGGAACAACTGGAGGTGGTACCCAGGATGGGGGATCACCGGATGGCTCAAATCCAGCACTTGAAGCCCTACAAAGAATTCCAGGATTTCAAGTATATACAATGAGAGGAATGTCTTTAGGAGATTTTGTTCCTTTTATTGACTGCGATTTTTTAAAACACAATCCAGTTGTAACAGCTTCAAGAACGACAGTAGATACTCATATCGCCGTACCATTTGAGGCAATTACAGACAAAAGATCTTTTATCTATACTCAACATCCAAATTTAGATCCCGCAAGTTATGATTGGGATAGACTTATAGAAGCTAGCTTATGGCATATGGCTATTGAGGTTTCTCGTCTGGGAATTCAAGTTTCACCGCTTCAACCAGATGCTCCAATTAGGGTAGGTATGTTATCAGCACCTGAAGTTGCAGAAATAGAGTTTAATGGGTTTAAGGAAAGAAATGGAATATCCTTTTTAAAAGCATTGCATCACGCTTTGGGAAATAGGGGTAGTTTGCTAACAAGTTCAACTCCCTACGGAACGCCAACTGAATCTCGAGTAATTACTTTTTCCGCCCCTCCCTATGTTGAGCCACAATTTGCTGCAGTTGCTCGTAGATCATTAGATGCTTCAGTTGGTATTATTCCAGTAATTCGTTCTGTTTAAAAAAATTAAGGTCTTGACAATTAATATAAATATCAGTATACTAGTACAATGATATTTGATAGAAACAAAAATAATGAATTAAATGATCTATTGGAAACTCTTTTGAAAATTAATTCAAAAGAAGAAATGAAGGATTTTTTGGAGGGTATTTTTACCCCCAAAGAGTTATTGGAAATTCCAAATAGACTTGCAATTATAATGCTTCTCAAAAGCGGTATGTCTCAACATGAAGTTGCTGATAAATTAAAGGTTGGTATTGCAACTGTAACAAGAGGATCAAAAGAATTACAAAAAGGGAGGTTTAAAAATGTATAACGGGAAGGAAGCCCCTCAGTCGCCTCTGGCGCAGGGGTTAGTTTGGATTAAATTTAGACAGTTACTTTTTACCTCCTAATAGTAATGGATTTAACTCCAGATTATTATATGACCTAGAACAATTAAAAAGAATGGGCCAGGAGGCAAGAGGTTATATTTCCCGACAAAGACCGGGAAGTATTTTAAATAATAAAGGTACTTTTTATGCATCTTCGGAAGCAATAGACGTAATGTCAAAAGTAGGTGAAGTTATTCAAGGAATAGCTTCTTCCAGCGACTCAATAAGGTTCCCTCTTTATAAAGAAGAAAGAAGTGAGCTAATCAAGCAATTAATAGATGCTTATTTAGATAAGTCTCCAGTTAAAATTATTGCCCCTGCTTGTCCTGATTATGGGGAAGGTCAGGCATTTCATTCAAGGGTAGGTTCGGGAATAGGAAAAGAAGCAGAAGCAGCAATAAGAGCAACAATGGCTTTAGATAGTCTTTTAGTACAATCTGGAATAGATTTTTCTATAGAAATTTTAGTTGCTGATACAGAGGGAGACCATGAGGATATTTTAAGAAGATGCTCAGGTGGGGATTTAGTTAATTACCTTGGAGCATGCAATAGATCGTCCTTAGATATCGCTTCAAGCGTAGAAGGTTTACATGCCCAAGCTTCAACTTTTACTCAAAGGTTTGGGAATTTATTTCCTTTAACGCAATATGCTTACGAAAGGCTGATTAAAGCTAAGTTAGTAAATGATAATTCATTTAAAGAAGAGGTTGCAAGAATTGGAGAATCAAGAAAAAATAGGCACTTATTAATACTTGACAGGGAGGAAATAGATTTCGAATTAACTCTTAGATATATGGCTCAATATGCCGCCTTAGGATCTATTGCTAGGGATATGGATACTCCAGTAATGTTTTTGAATTACGATACTCCGAATAGACTTTATTATAATGCAGGATTTTTTAGAGGAATAACTCTTTCCCAAAGAGATCAAACAGTAATTCCGGTTTTAGGAACTGTAGTCAAAAGATAATATGAAAAAAATAATTTTTCTAAGGACAGCACCATATGACTACCTTATTAAAGGCCTCAATTTATGTGAGAGCTTTGATGCTGTGGCAAAAAAGGAAATAGACGTTCCCTTAAGAGATGATGCGAGAATAATTTTTGAAAATAATTTCCCAAAAGGGATTTATGGAGAAGTGTTTTGTTCACCTAGGTTAAGAAGTAAGCAAACGGCTAGATTTTTAACAAAAAATCCTAAATCTTTAGCATTTCTTTCAGAAGTTTCTTATAGCATGGGAGATTTTATTACGCAAAAGGTTTTTTTTGATAAATATAATGTTCCTAATTTAACACGCACACGGGTAGCTTTTGTGAATGCATTAATAAAAAATAAACTTCAGGAAAGTTATCTTGAGGTCATACTTCGTGTAAAAAAAGTTTTAGAAAAAGCGATTAGCTCAGACTATGACCAAATTTTTATTTCTCATGGATTTTTTCTAAAAATTATCGAGGCATATATTAAAGATCCTTCAATCGAATATATCCCTTCGAATTTACTGAAATATTTCGATGGGAAGAAGGAAACATTTCATTTTTGTGAAGGATTTAATGCCAAAATTTCAAAAAATACAATACGATTCAATTCATATATTCGTATAAGAAAGGAGAGAGTATGACACCTGATAATGGGCAAAGATTATATATTGAGTATGGAGAGAAAACATTAAAAGCAAACGTTTATCTAGTACGACATGGACAAACTGTTGCGAATACATCAGGCGATTTGCTTTCAGACCCAGAGCTTACGCTTCAAGGAAGGGTTGAAGCTCAGACAGCTGGTGAAAGATTAAGACGAATTTTTGGACTAATGGAACCTGCGGCTATAGTTCAT
This sequence comes from uncultured Gammaproteobacteria bacterium, assembly GCA_964624955.1. Taxonomy (GTDB): domain Bacteria; phylum Patescibacteriota; class Microgenomatia; order Levybacterales; family UBA12049; genus JACQHJ01. The sequence goes on along the minus strand of CAZUZF010000018.1, from coordinate 1,430 downwards.
ACGGGATTATTAAGAACAATTCAGACAGCAGAGATAATTAGGGAAGCTGGAAAATTCACTGCACCTTTGGTTGAAATGCCAGAGTTTCGAGAAAGAGGAATGGGAATATATGACCAGGTGTCTTTCTCACAGTTTTTAGAAAATAATCATGACCTGCAACCCTTTTATGATCAATATGGCACTTCTTGCGTTTGGTTTTTGAAGGGTAATCAACTAGATGGGGTAGAGCCTTTAGTCACAATGCAGCGAAGAATTATGAGCGGATTATCTCATTTGCAAAGTTTATACAGAGATAAGCCTGTTGTAATTATTGGACATGCGGGATCTGTTAAAATGCTAAGGATGGCATATGAAGGTAATGGGACAGATGCCGCGACATATATGAGTAGTTATGTGCCTAAGAATTGTGAAATATATAGCTTGGGAGTAAAGGAGTAAATGCGCTATTTATAAAAAGATTTATGAAAATTTTCAGCACTTTAGGAAAAAGTGGTTGGTGTGATAAGATAACATTATGAAAACAATTTTGTCCGGAATACAGCCATCGGGAAATTTACATATTGGAAATTTATTTGGAGCGATTAGCCAATGGGTTAAAATGCAGGACGAATACGATATGATTGCCATGGTAGCAGACCTTCATGCAATTACAATCCCGCAGGACCCCAAAAGTTTACAAAAAAAAATAAAGGAAGTGGTGGTTTTGAATCTGGCTTGCGGAATTGATCCTTCCAGATCTCATATCTTTGTTCAAAGTGAAAATCCGGATCATGCTTATCTTACTTGGATTTTAAATACGATTACGCCTTTCGGACAGCTTGAAAGGATGACGCAGTTTAAGGAAAAATCTCAAAAACATGAAGAAAATGTCGGACTTTTTGATTACCCGGTTTTAATGGCAGCTGATATTCTTTTATATCAGACAGACGAAGTGCCTGTTGGAGAAGACCAGAAACAGCATTTAGAGCTTGCCCGCGATTTGGCGGAAAAGTTTAACTCGCGCTTTGGAGAAGTTTTCAAGCTTCCCAATGCTCATATTCCGAAAGAAACTGCAAAAATAATGAGTCTACAGAACCCAAATTCTAAAATGAGCAAGTCAGATATCGATCCCCTTGGAACAATTAATCTTTTAGACAGCGAGGAACAAATAAGAGAAAAAATTAAAAAAGCAGTAACAGATTCGGGTTCGGAAATTAAATTTGGAGATGATAAGTTGGCAATTTCAAATCTTTTAACAATTTATTCTGCATTTTCAGGACAATCTCCTATTGAAGCGGAGAATAGTTTCAGAGGCAAATCCTACGGCCAATTTAAAAATATTTTGGCGGATTTGCTTGTTGAGCACTTATCTGAAATTCAGAAAAGATATAAAGAAATTAGAAATGATGAAAGTTATTTAAGACAAGTCTTAGATGAAGGAAGAGACTTTG
>CAZUZF010000017.1:0-18740 GCA_964624955.1 uncultured Gammaproteobacteria bacterium | reverse complement strand
TACACACACACTACAATGGCGAAAAACAATGGGCTGCAAGCCGGCAACGGCAAGCGAATCCCTTAAATTTCGCCTCAGTTCAGATTGAGGTCTGCAACTTGACCTCATGAAGTCGGAATCGGTAGTAATCGCAAATCAGCATGTTGCGGTGAATACGTTCTCGGGTCTTGTACAAATTAAAGGCGCTTGGCAGCGTAAAAAACAAAGTGGTGAGAATCCACTCAAGTAGTTGAAGAACAGGACTTATCTTGTAAAAGAAAGTCTGAAGGGTTCGATGTAACGAAAAGCAGCCTAAAACATGTAAGCTTCTCGACTCTTAGGTGTACTAAGAGGAAGAGATATAAAAAAAGCTTTTTAGGATGTTTGAAATTGTTTTCTACGTGACCCAAGGAGATCCTATATGCGTCAGAACAATAATAGGCTATAGGAAGTCAGCAAAGTCCATAGTACTTTAGTTGTATAATTAAAGGAAGGGATGAACTCAAAACTATAAATTTATAGTAAGAGACTCGCTGGATGCGGGAAATCCGCACGTCCAGTGGGGAGCAGAATAGTTCTAACTGCAATCACCGCCCGTCTTTTTTAGGCGGCCCAAGAAAGTAATTTTTTGGGAAAAATCAGCTAATAACGGTGAACCCCTTATTTAGGGTAATACCGTGGGAAGTCTCCTATATTTATAGGATGACCCCGTAGAGACTCATATGGAAGGTACCGGATATTCCGGAATTAAACTTCCATTATATGCTGACTCCCAAGTTTTGGGAGATGATATAGTCCATACTATTGGTAACAATAGATTAATATGCAAGGCAGCAAAGTCGGTAGCTATCGAACATCCCTTTTAGGGGTGGAGATAGAGATCGGCGATGAAGCTTAAGTCGTGGCCTATAGTAGGCAATGCGACCTAATCAAGTGATTGATTAGAAAAATCCGGCAGAAATCGGTGAACTCCTACTTGAATTTAAAGCTATTGTTAATATAGTCTATATTCAAGGGACAATACCGAGGGAAATTACGATGCTTAAGCAATACACCAACAGCAATTGGCTAAAAAAATATAAAAAATCTTTAAGACTGTCTCAAATCCAAAGAGAACTTTTAGTTGGTACAATTTTGGGAGATGGTTCTTTTAAAATTTCTCGTTCTGGCAAAGCAGCTCAATTGCAGATATGCCATTCATTTTCTGCAAAAGACTACGTTTACTGGAAGAAAGAGATTTTTAGAAACTGGGTTTTTAGTGAACCAAGATATCATAAGATCAATAATTCATTGATTTTTAGAACTGTTTCACACCCTTTAATTTTTGACTACATGAAAGTTTTTTATGTCGATAAGATTAAAATTGTTCCAAAAAATATTGGAGACATTTTAAAAAGCCCATTAAGCTTAGCTGTTTGGTTTATGGATGATGGTAATGGTTATTTATATAGTTATGCATTCAGGCTTAGTACATATGCTTTTGGCCTGGAAGGTAATTTACTTTTACAATCATGCCTAGCCAAAAATTTTGGATTAAATGTTACTCTTAGGAGGGATAGTAAAGGATATCAGCTTTACATTCCTACTAGAAATGGGAGTGCCATTAGGTTTAAAAACTTAATATCTCCTTACATTATTCCAAAGATGAAATATAAGATAGAGCGTCGTAGTCCCGTAGAGACTCATATGGAAGGTACTGGATATTCCGGAATTAAACTTCCATTAATCGTCGGCTCCTGAGTTTAACTTAGGATGAAGATATAGTCCATGCCACTAGTAATAGATGGAGTAACATGAACAAGGTATCCCTACCCGAAGGTGGGGATGGATCACCTCCTTTCTAAAATTTTTAACATTTTTGTTAAAAAAGGAAAGAGAGAAGGTACGGCAAGTTGGTAAAATGACTTTTGTCATCACTACCAATGAATAGTACGATACACCCAAGCGTAGGTAGCGCTTGTAAAATAACACTACTTTTTTCCTACCACTTTCTGGTTGAAAGTTTAGACAAAGATTTCAAAAAAAGCACCTCCATTGGTGCTTTTTTTGTTGACTTGACAGGAAAACAGCGTATATGTAAAATCCTGTAACTATGCTTGAGATAGATCAGGGATTAACGCTTTCTGATGAATTAGAGCTTGAAGAGGCCATCCAAGCTGCAAGAGCATCTAGTGTTCCGGATAACCTTTGGCGGTTAGTTACAGTAGCTACGCCGAATGTTCCTTCTGATGTAGCTCAAAAAGATAGGGAGCTATGGATGAGAATTTTCGGAGAGGAACCCCAAGATGAACTAAGTGTGACGCTTGGATTGCTATATGCGATCTCAATATCTACGATAAAAGACTATGCGTCATCGAGAGAATTATATTCAGAATTTGAGAAAAAGCGTCAAGCTCTTTCAAGATCTGCTGCGGCTTTATTTCCCCCCGCCCAGCTGGAGCTACCCGGAATTTTAATTGGCGTTAGAAGACAGGTTAGTATTTCATGTTGGAAAAGGCTTCAAGGAATATGTCCTCAAGAGGGAAGCGAGGACCCTGTAAAAGCGTACATGGGGCAATCTTTAAAACAGGTAAGGGGGTATATTGAAGGATATTTTGCTAACCCAATGAATGTGCTTAGATTTCAAACAATGACGGCTGTTCTGTCGCCAAACGGCCAAACATCTACTCAGAGACCAAACTAGCGTGCCTCTCTGGTATAATAGATTAAGTATTATATGAAAATTGGTTTTTTCACGGACGGGTATTACCCACAAATAAATGGTGTTGCAACAACAGTAGAGGAGCTTAAAGACTCGCTAAGGGGTTTGGATCATAATGTCTATATAGTTGCTCCAAAATATCCAAAGTATAAAGATAAGGATCCTAAGGTTTTTAGACTTAAATCCTTTAGGTTATATAAAAACCCAGAACTACGTCTTTCTTACATGTTTCCGGACAAAATCTTTCAGAAAGTGTTAAAAATAGATTTTGATATTATTCATGGTTTTTCCGGTGGAAGTGTTCCATCTCTTGGTCTTGCTTTGGCAAAGTTTAAGAAAAAACCATACGTATTTACATATAATACAAGACTAAACCACTACACCCATTATTTCTTAGGAGGAAAAATCTTAAGACCCAGGGCAGTAGAAAAAATTGTAGAGCTTTATTGCAATGTTTGCGACTATGTCATAGCTCCTGCTGATTATGTTAAAAAAGAATTAATTGAATTTGGTGTAAAAAAACCAATAGTAGTTATACCCAATGGGGTAGACACCAAAAAATTCAAGCCTCAAAAAAGCGATTATTTGCAAAAGAAAATGAGATTAAAAACAAACGACAAAATAATTTTATATGTTGGAAGATTAGCAAAAGAAAAGTCAATAGATTTTTTAATAAGATCGTTTGCAAAACTTAAAATGCCAAATGTCTATTTTGCAATAGTAGGGGATGGTCCTGAAAAACAAAATCTTGAAAAACTTATTAAAAACCTAAAGTTAGAAGATAAAATTTTTATGTTTGGGTTTGTAGACCATGATTTACTAGTTAATGTATACACAAGCGCTGATGTTTTTGTTTTTTCATCAAAAACAGAAACACAGGGAATGGTAGTTCCTGAAGCAATGTCCTGCGGATTGCCGGTTTTAACGGTAAACGACAAAGTTTTTAACCATTTTATTAAAGACAACGTAAGCGGATTTATGGTAGAGAAGAAAGAAACAATTTTTGCTCGAAAGCTCAAAGATATACTACAGGATAAAGCTTTACGTATTCGCATATCTAAGGTGGCAAGACAAAAGGCTTTAGAATTTTCATTAGAAAAGATTGCAAAAAGATTTGAAAACCTGTACAAACAATTAGTATGAAAATAACGGTGGTAATGACCGCATATAACGAGGAAAATTATCTTCCAAAAGCACTAACTTCTGTTTTTTCCCAAATAAATTTTCCCAAAGAAAACTATGAAGTAATAGTCGTTGATAATAACTCAACTGACAAATCTGCCCAAATTGCCAAAAACTTTGGCGCAAGAGTAATTAGTGAAACAAAACAAGGATATGTTTTTGCCCTTGCAAAAGGAATGAACCAGGCAAAAGGAGAAATTATTGCGGCAACAGACTCAGATACTGTTGTAGCAGAGGATTGGCTTTCGCAAATTGCAAAAAGCTTTGAAGACAAAGATGTTGTTGCGGCAACAGGAATGGCAGATATGAGAAACTTAAATTTTCTTGCAAGAAATATAAGCTATCTAATATTCTATATTTTTGTAAAGTTTAATTTTTTGATAGGAAAGCCCCATTTATCAGGCTTTAATTTTGCAGTAAGAAGACAAGCTTTGGAAAAAGCAGGTGGAATTAATACTAAGTATTTAATGAGTCCTGATGTTGAAATAGGGTTGAGGTTAAAAAAATACGGTAAGGTAGTATTTAACCCTAAGATTTTGGCTCATACATCCTCAAGAAGATGGCAGAAGGGTTATATATCAACAACAATTATGTATTTAAAAGGATATTTTTGGACTGTCTGGTTTGGGAAAGCCCCTCCTGTTTACCAGGAACCTGTAAGGTAAAACTACAAATTAAGCACATATTTTGATATACTACCAATGCACAGGGCGCGGTGGTGAAGCGGCTAACACGGCTGTTTGCAGAACAGATATTCAGGGGTTCGAGTCCCCTTCGCGCCTCATAATATAAAACTAAATGAAAAATTTAATAAAATATGAAAGAACAAGAGAGATCAAGAAGCAGACTATTGGAAATTTACGGAAAGTTTAACAGGTTAACCCTAGTAGGGTTTTTGGGATTTGCTGGGGTTGCGGCTTTTGTTGCGCCGCATCTTGTAATTCCTGCCCTGTCTCTGGCAGTTGTAGATGCGGGACAGGTGCTAATAATTGATAGGATAAATAAGAAAAGGTCAAATCCGGATCAACAGGTTGTTTATAAACAAGAGCAGCCGCAAAGTAATGTAATTTTTGTAGATTTCAAAAGTAGAAGGCTGCAGCGGCAACAAATGGTTGCATAATTTTTGGGTCGTTAGTTCACTGGTAGAACGCTTCTCTGATAAAGAAGAGGCAGATAGTTCGATTCTATCACGACCCACATCTTAATCCTCAAAAATACTTTGTTTCTTATCAAAAATTACGCGTAAAACCTCAAGACAGTCAAGTCTTCCTAAAATCGGAGGCAGATCATCTTTATTCAAGAAGCCAACCGGAATTTTCTTTTCCCAAATTCCGATTTTGATAGGTAAGTTTTTATATTGATAAATAGTTTCAATACCTCCAATTCCCACTGTTTCTTCACGAAAACAATCTTTTTTAAGATCAATGCCCAAAATTGTTGCATACCTTTTTGGTAAGAGAGAATAGTCAGCGCCCGTATCAATCATCATTTCAAGCGGTTGCCATTTCTTTCTTATCTTTGAGTAAATAGATACAAGCGCATAAGGACGATAAATACTGCCAAGTTTTGTCCTATTGATAAAAGCGAAAGGGAAAGAAGCTATTTTAGCCATAGACTAAAATATATGATGTGTCTTGTCTTGGAACAAAAACTATTGTTGGCGTTTTTTTGTATTCTTTCTCAAGACGTTCAATATCTTTTATGCCCTCTCTACCTTTTTTTAAAGGAATTATCCTATCTTTAACCACCAGCACATGGTGTCCCGCATATTTTTTGGCATCTGGATGTTTGCCTGAAAGAAGAAGCGATAAAGTCTTATCTAATAATTGTCTTTTCATGGTTAAAATATATCATAGGAGAGGTATATTTACAAACCCTTAAAAAAGTGCTTATAATGTGAACATTGTTTATAGTTGACACAAGCGTAAAAACTTCTCTATTATAAAGATGTGGATCCAAATTCATCTGATCAGAATACTACACCAAAACCTACGTCAAGCGTAGGCAATGTTATTCCCGCACAAACTCCAGCACAAGAGCCCCCAGAGTCTAATCCTTTGGAACAACCTCCAACAGCCCAAAACATACCACAAGAGCCACAAGAAGACTTGTCTGTACCAAAGGCTCCTGCCTCCATGCCTCAAGAACCTGCTGTTTCAAAAGGTCTAGAGGAAAACGAAGTAACTAGTAGTGATAGTGGAAGCGATAATAGTCAAAACAAACCCCAAGAGTTTTATCCCAAAGGAGCAAGGGTAAATAGGAAAATTGTCCTTTCCGCAATCGTTCTTATTATGGTTATTACCATTCCTTTAACTGTATTTGTAGCAAGACAGCCCCAAAGTACCCAAAGCGGTGCCGCGCAAGAATTAACTCCTGACACAGTTATTGCTGTTTTTAACGGACAAAACATTTTGGAAAAAGACCTTGAGACAGTTGCCTTGGAACAATATGATGGCGGTTCAATTGACAGGGAAGTATTAAAAGACTCTTTGGATATCCTTATTGAAAGAAAAATATTGGAGCAAGAAAAGTCATCTAAAGGTATTGCGGTAACGGATGAAGAAGTAGCTGCAAAAGTGGAAGAAGAGTTTGACCAAAACCAGGCCGTATACGAGGTATTAAAAGACAAAATAACAAAGACTCAAACCAAAAACTGGCAAGTTTACACAATTGGTTTTTGGGTTCCTGCTGGAAATGATCTTGATAATCTGACAAATCAGGAAAAAGATACAAGGAAAAAAAGACTTGACGATGGACTAAAAGCTTTAGATGTAGCACAAAATCAGTTTTCTTCTCAAAAAACCGTTCTTAGTATTGCAAAGGATCTTGCCAAAAAATATCCTTCTTTGACAGAGATTTTAGGAGTAAATGGATATCTTTTGCAGGATGCAGATAATGATAACGAGGAGGATTATACTAATCCCCGAATTTATACATTTGAAAAATCAAATAAAGGACAGCCATTTTTTGACGACCTTTATTCAATGAAAAATGCAGGACAAATTAAAAAAGTGCTAAACAGCAGCAATAGTGGAGGAAATGTCATAAAACTTGTTAAAGCAAACACAAACGCACAATTCGATAACTATGAGGATTGGTTATCTGCAAAAAAGAAAAATATTGTAACAGTAGTTTACAATTTATGAAAAAGTTATTATTTCTATTTGTCTTTATTCTTTTATTTATTTTTGCTCACAAGTTAAGTTTTGCTGCAAATAGGGTAACAGATCAAAGATGCTTGACTATTACAGGTAAGTTTACAGCCAAAAACTGGACAGGAGGACCAATGATGGTGGGTTGTAATGGAGATGCGGGAAATGTTTGTAAAGGACAACTGCAAAAAGTAAGACCAGGGCAAACATTTACCCTTACAAAATGTTCATGCCCTCCCTTTGCTTCTGGATGTTTGGTTATAGGCAAAAACCTTAAGCTTGAGAAAAATAACCAGGGAAGACCAAGGGTAAAAGTTATCGGAAAGAAAGTTCCCGATAAGTGTACATTAACTCATAAAAAGAATGTCTGCGGAGTAAACAGTCAGGCAATAAACGCTAACTTTAATGTTAAATGTAATGTACCAACTCCAACATTTACCCCAACTCCGTCAATAACATCTTGTCCTGTCCCAAAACCAGTTGTAAATGTAAAAGTAACTTGTCCAAATTGCATAGAACCACTAACTGCTCCAAAACTATCAATTAAGATTACAAATCTAAGTTGCACGGATACAGAAAATACCAATCAAATGAGGCTTGAATGGAGTGAAGTTAGTGGGGCAAATGACTATGTCGTTTATAAATCAACTAAACAAGATAGCGGGTTTGAAGAATATAAAACTACTGCTGACACCTTTTTTGAAGAGAATTTAACTGATGGTACTTACTTAACTTATTTTGCCATTAAAGCAAGAAATCCTGACAATATTAGCCAAATGTCAAACGTAGTGTTTAGCGGTCCAATCCCGACGCTTTGTCCAAGTCCGACAGACATAATATCACAATGAAATTAAAAAAATTTAAAAAAGAATTGTTGATAATAGGAATAGCAATACTAATCTTTGTTGCTCTTCCCATTACAGTTTATCTTGTAAGGCAGGAGCAAACTTTAAGACAAGGTGCGGCTGGGGAGAAAAACCTTTCCTTTAAACCTCAAAACCCGACGATTAAGGTAGGGGATAGCATTACCTTTGATATTGTTTTGCATCCCCAGGGCATAGCGGTAAAATATGTCAACTTAGTAATCAACTACGACAGCGGGAAATTAGAGGCAAAAGAATCGGGCTTTAAGAAAAATCCAAACTTTGAATTAAATCTTAAAGGAAAGAAATTTGAAGAAGGGCAAATAACTTTGGAATTCCAAACCCAGGATCCAAAGAAGTTTGTAAGTAAACAACTTAATATCGGTACCATTACCTTTAGGGCATTGGATGCAACAGAGGAGGGGGAAGTCGTCAATGTTAAGTTTGGTAATATAAAAACAATAGTTAGAGGAGCAAAAGACAATAAGCTTTCCTACCAATTTAATAACGCAAAGGTAACAATAACAGAAGGCGTGGCTGCTTGTTTGGTCGATCAGGGAGAATGTTCCTGGGATCCTGTTGAAGGGGCAACATTCTACAATTATAAGGTTTTTGAAGGAAACAATCCTACCCCTATCCAACAAGATACAGTCGATGCTTCTATTACAAAAATAAACTTTAAGGTTAATCCAACCGTACAGGGAGTGACTTATAGATGTACTGTAACAGCTTCAAATCAATGCGGAACAGGGGAAGAGGGAGAAGATAGTCAGACATGCTTTATTACCCCTACTCCAACATTTACGCCAACCCCAACATTAACTGTTACGCCAATAAATACACAAACACCAACTCCGACAAACACCCCAACTTTAACACCAACCAATACTCCAACCCTAACACCGACAAGATCTCCCACGCCTACTAATACTCCAACACAAACACCAACTCCGACAGAGACTCCAACTCCGACAGAAAGTCCGATTCCAACTGAGGTTGTACAAAGAGTTAGTACGCCAACCCCAACAACGGTTACATTTGCAACTTCTACGTTAACACCCACAACTATAGCATTTGTTCCCTCTAGTACATCAACTCCTGCGCCTACGCTTCCTCCAACAGGAGGAAATGTGATAGCAATAGGAGCACTTTTGGCAGCAGCACTTGTGATAATAGGAGGATTACTGCTTTTGGTTCTATAAAAGCTCTCCTTGTAATGCTTTATAAGGTTTTGTATAATTTTTACTTGTGATTTTATGATAGATTCTGAAACATTTTTTACAAGCATTGGATGTATGGATGGAAGAATTCAGGCCGCTGTAGCCTCTTTTGGGCAGAATAGATTTGGTGCAAAATACCCGGATACAATTACGGAAGCCGGAATGGTGGGAATACTATCCAAAAGTCCCCCAAAAACAATCCTTAATGCAATAAAAAATAAGATTTTGATTTCAGTCAAACATCATCACTCAAAAGGCATAGTAATACACGGACACGGGCAATGTGCCGGAAACCCTGTAAGCGACAATCAGCAAATAAAAGATATAACTGCCGCAGCTACATTAATAAGAGAGCTAAAGCCTGGAGTAGATATTGTTGCGGTATTTATTATAAGAAAAGGTAATGCTTGGGAGATCCAAGAACTTCCAACTCCTTCTTTTAAAAAGAGCACCCATGTGTTAAATTTGTACTAACATATGGTTTTATCAGATAAAGATATAAAGGTTGCCCTCAAAAGCGGAAGAATTAAAATTAAACCCTCAATTGATTTGAAAACTCAACTTGGCTCGAATTCCATTGATTTAAGATTGGGAAGAATATTTCGTATTTTTGACCACAGCAAATATGCCTATATTGACCCTTTTGCCAAAAATATTGGGGAAGAAGTAACCAGGGAGGTAAAAATTGAAAAAGGAGGTCAGTTTATTATCCAGCCTGGTGACTTTGTCTTGGGAACAACAGTAGAATATATTGAACTTCCTGATGATTTGGTAGGAAGCCTTGAAGGAAGAAGTAGTATCGGAAGGCTTGGGATAGTAGTCCATTCAACTGCGGCAAGCATAGAATGCGGTTTTAGAGGAAATATCACCTTAGAACTTGCTAACATGGGAAAGATGCCCGTTGCTTTATATCCTGGTATGAGAATATGTGCTGTAGCTTTTATTCAAATGACTTCTAAGGCAGACATCCCTTATTACAAGAAAAAGAACGCAAAATATTTAGGTCAGAAAAATCCAGTAGAGTCTAAGTTTGAGAAAGAAAAGACTTAAGCTGCATGGGCTAATTCTCTAGCTCTATAAACTCCTCGCATTTCTTCGGGAACAAGGTCTGCTATAGCATGCCCAATCATATCATCTAATCCTGTCCAGTCGCGATTTTTAATAAGAACTTGAATTTCTGGACTGTCAGATCTTATTGGTTTGCCAACATGTATACGGCAGACATCCATCGGCTTTCTTACATCTAGGGTTAATAATAATCCCGCTTTCCAGCCTGCACGCGTAGGAAATTTTTTTAGTATTCCTTGAGGATTATTTATTTTCCAACCGCCTTCAAGTCCAACAGGAATAAAAAGCACTCCCGGTCTTCTTATAGATTTGGCAAGGAGTATTGTGCTGGCACAGGCTCCTTCTCTGAGCTCTTGCATTCCCTTGCGGTTTCCGTCTTCGTCTGTTCTTCCAGCCTCAACGCTTCCTTCAGGAAGACCGGCAATTGCCGCATATCCCTCTTTCATCATTGCCTTCATATCGGCTATATAAGCTTCGTTATTTCTTGCTTCATGTCTAATATTTTGGTCATTATCGGTAGACGTATAAACCGGATATACGCCATTTCTTGTAAGAATTGGCAGCGTCGACTGGAACATAAAATCAAGGAGCTTTCCTTGTTTTCCTGTTTGCATTGTTTTTGCAAACGGCATTAGGGCTCCTTTAATTTTCTCTTCTTGTGGAAGATGTTCGTTTGCAATTCCGATACCGACTCTTGAGACATAAGACATTGGTATGGCGTCAAACCAGGCAGTATGAGGTCCACCTTGATAAGCTTGAATAAGTCCGTCCTGTGTTGCAGAAACAATATCATCTGCAAATTCCGGATGGAATTCTACTGTTGCAGTAACCATGACATTCTCAGCAAACCAACGGACCAAACCCTTTGCGGCGATATCAAGTCCCGGAATAATTCTTCTTTTTGGTTTTGCTTCCATTTGTATTCTTGCAGCTCTTAACTGTTCAGCTCCCATAAGTAAGTTGATATTTTAGCATAAAAACTGTTGAGTTACTAAATTGGTTATTGAAAAGCTCATGCAATTTGTTATATATTTTTCTTTGAAATGGTGGTAACTAAAAAGAATAAATTTATCGTAATAGAGGGAAATGACGGCTCCGGAAAAACTACGCAGTTTAAACTTCTTCTAAAATATCTGAAAAGCAAAAAATTACAAGTAAAGACAATGGATTTTCCAAGGTATTATGACTCCTTTTTTGGAAAATTTCTGGCAGAGTTTATGAGAGGGGAACATGGAGAGCTTGAACATATCAATCCATATCTTTTAACTTTCCCTTTTGCGCTTGACAGGGCAAGTGCTTCAAAACTAATTAACAAATGGAGAAATAAAGGATATTACCTTGTCTTTAACCGCTATGTCACTTCAAATCTTGCTCACCAATCAGGAAGACTTCCAAAGAGCCAAAGGAAAAAATTTGTTGACTGGAATATGCATTTTGAATATAAAATCAACAAGCTTCCAAAAGAAGATATTGTAGTCTTTTTACATGTTCCATATAAGGTTTCTTTATCTTTAATGGAACACGATAGAAGGGCGAAAAGAAAATATATAAAGGAGGGTAAAAAGGATATACTTGAGAAAAACTTAGAATATATTAAAAACGCGGAAAGTGCATATTTGGAGCTTTATAAAAGGTTTGACCATTGGGTTAAAATAGAATGTGTTAGAAACGGAAGGCTAAGAACAATTTCCGATATTCACCAAGAGATTATAGAAGTATTAAACATCTAAATGAAAGTAAATATTAAAAGAATTGATAAATCTTTAGAGTTTCCAACATATAAAACATATGGATCAATTGGGTTTGATTTGGTTGCAAGAGAAAAGGTTATAATAAAACCAAATAGTTTGGAGCTTATCCCTCTTAATCTTGTCGTTGCTACTCCTCATGGACACGGACTTTTTCTAACTTGCAGGTCTTCAATGCCTATTAAAAAAGGTCTTCTTATCCCAAACGGCCTTGGAATTATTGACCAGGATTATAGTGGGGAAAATGATGAACTTAAACTTGAGGCCTTTAACTTTACCAAAAAAAAGGTTGTTGTAGAAAGAGGAGAAAGAATAGCTCAGGGAATATTTGTAAAAATAGAGATTGCCAAGTTTAAAGAGGTAGATAAAATGAAGAAAAAATCAAGAGGAGGATTTGGGTCAACAGGATGAATTTCAAAAACTTCCATATAGGTATAAAAGCAGTGATTTTAAAAGACAATAAAGCCCTTGTTTTAAAAGAAATTTTAAGTGATCAAGTTGAGGGTTATGATTTGCCAGGCGGAAGACTTGAAGAAGGGGAAAGCATAGAACGGGGTCTTATAAGGGAACTAAAGGAAGAGCTGGATCTGGATAATTTTGTAGTTGAAAATCTCCTCCATGTTTTTGAAAGAAAAGACTATAACAAAAACGGATCTAGTCTTATGCTTTTGTTTTATAAAGTTAGAGCCCAAATTTCAGAAGTTAAATTAAGTAACGAGCATATAAACCACACATGGGTATCGAGGGAAGATTTAGAAACCATAATTAAAAATAAAGAACATATAAATGATGGAATTATAAAAGCTTTAAAAAAAGTTTTAGAATAAGTTATGAATTTTGCACCAAATTTTGAAAAAATAAAACTGTCTCCAAAGCAAGTAAGGCTAATTAAACCGTTTTTTACAAATTTAGATAAAAATACCTTTGCCGTATCATTTCTTCCTCCAGAAGTAATAGGAGCACTGTGTTCAAGAACTTCAAGAGCAAAAGAGGATTTAAGAATAATTTTTCTTAAAGAATTCATAGAGCCTTTTATAAAAGAAAAAACGCAGTACGGAAAATCCCTTAAAAAACTGATTTTATTCTTGCATAAAAACCCAATTGAGCTAATATTTTCAAATCCAAAGGGAAGGGAGTTTTATATCAAATGGCTTGCCCAATATGGAGACGATTCAATTGCGCAAATGGCAGGAACACATTTAATCTTTTCTTCAATTTCCCAAATCGCAATTAAACATTTTGAGGATATGAGAATAGGTCTTGCTCCAATAGAAAAATCAACCAGATACGTAGATTACTCGAGCAAGATAAACAACAGATACAGATACTATACAGATCCTAATCTTAAAAAATTAGGTTTGGATGGTGAATATAAAAAGGCAATGGATAATTTATTTGAGACGTATACAAAAATAGTAAATAAATATTTAGAGATTTTAAAACAAAAATATCCTTTGGACCGCGAACAAGTACTAAGGGCAAAAGCATTTGATACGGTAAGAGGAATACTTCCAATGTCAACACTTTCCCAGATTGCGTTTTTTGGAAACGGACAGGCACTTGAATATCTAATAGCAAGATCGCTAAATCATCCAATGGGAGAAATCTCATATCTTGCAAATGAGGCTTTGAGAGAGTTAAACAAAATAATTCCTGCATTTTTAAGAAGAACACAAGGTGAGCAAGCAAAAGATTATAGGGAATATCTTTTAAATAGCAAAACGGCAGTAGAAAAACAAGCTTCTAAATTAAACATTAAAGAAAGCTTTCAAGATCCATCTTTGGTTAAATTAATAGACTATGAGAAAAACGGAGAAGAAAAAATAATTGCTGGCCTTTTGTATCCCAAACTCCATCTTCCTTACGAGCAAATTTTAAAGGCTGTTTTAAAAATGAGTAAAAAGCAAAAAAAAGAAATTTTAGATAGCGTCTTTATTAAAAGAAAAGCAAGGTGGTATAGGGTTCCGCGTGCTTTTGAAAAAGCCTATGTCACTTTTGATATGGTTTTAAACGCAGGCGCATGGAGAGATCTCCATCGGCATAGAATGCTTTCCCAATACAGGCAAAGATTTTCCATTTATAACGGTTTTGATGTTCCCAAAGATTTGGTAGAGGTAGGTCTTGATAAGCTTTATATTTCCGCAATAAAGAGCGCAGAAAACATATTTAAAAAAATAGAGAGAAAGGATAAAGACATAGCCCAATATGCAGTAACTTTGGCTCATAGGGTTAGATTTATGCAAAAACAAAACTTAAGGGCATTTTTCTGGCAATCCGAACTTAGGACTACCTCTCAAGGTCATCCAGACTACAGAAAGATGGAGCAGGAAAAAGCAAAACTTGTTAAAAAAGTATATCCTTTAATAGGGGAATATTTAATGGTAGATTTTAACGAGTATGATTTTGCAAGAAGAGGGACAATTGAGAAAATAGAACAGAGAGAGAAAAAACTTCTTGAGTCTTTTAAAAAATAATATGGTTGAACGGAGTGCAGAAAGAGGAAAAAGAAAGCCAATTGTTCAAAGCGTTGGGGTAGTTATTATAGAAACAGATTGCGTTGTGGGCGTAAGGCATAGTTATAATACGACTTTGGGAGAGGGCGTACGAGGCGTTCCGGCAGGACAGAAAGACCCTGGTGAAACAAAGAAACAAGCTGCAGTGCCGAGAGCTTAGGGAAGAAACCGGTTTGGTAACTAGGCCAAGATATTTAAGACGTTTTCCAGGAAGCTATTTTAGAAGACTTATGGGATTTAATAGGGTAGCTTATGATGCGTCTCTAACACTGTACCTTTGTACTAAATACTGGGGAGAGCTAAGACCCGATCCAAATGGAGAGACTATTCCTGAAATGATTCCGCTTGATCATTTTTACAGACTTCATGAAACAGGACCCAATCAGGCTCAAGCCGTATATAGGGCCGAAATTGCCATTTCAAACGGAAGAACTGAAAATTTCTAAATAGATACATAAAAATTAGGATTTTTTCAAAACATTCAAGAAATAGTGGGGCTCAATTATTTTTATTCCTTTATGAGTTTCTAAATTCAACAAATGTTTGTCTCCGCTTATAATGTAGTCTGCATTTGACAAAAAAGCGGCAGAGAGAAATTTGTCATCATCTGGATCATCTTTGATGATATTTAAAATATTTTGATCTAAAACAAAAAAGCTAATGTCAATTATATTCTGTATAAATGTTTTTCTTTCTTCCTCTGTGGTTTTGGTGCGTTGAATAATTTTTTGTCTGTTAATAACTTCTTCTATTTCTGTCAAAATCGCAGGAGACATTATTAAAATACATTTTTGGGATCTTACTGCTTCCAAGATGAGATAGGGAATTGAAGATTTTATTAAAAAGGCACTAATAAAAACATTTGTGTCTACAACCACCCGGAGAATTTTGCTCATAAATTTTTTCTTTTTTCCGCTCTGACTTCTTTAATTGCTTCATCAATTTCTCGCTGTAGAACTTGCGGATCTATATCTGGTATACGTTCTCTGATTTTATCAATGATTGCAAATTTATCTTCCCATTCTTTTTTTGAGAATCTTTTTGTTGGATCAGTAATTTGTTCATACTCGTCAAGACTAAGTAGAATAGCAGCCTCACGGTTATATTTCTTAATTATGATTTTGTCTTTTCCATACATAACTCTGCCCAAAATTGTGGCAAGATTTGAGCGAAATTCATCAACTGAAACAGAATTTTTTATCATAAGCATAATTTATCACAAATATTAATATTTGTCAAATTTGTACAACAGATGAAGCTAATATTAATCATGTCCCATTTCTAACAGGAACACCCTTTTTAGTAGTTGCAATCAAAAACCTCATCTAATATACTCCAATAAATGAATTCATTAAAAAGAACTGATTCTAAAATTTATAAATTAATTGGAGAGGAAGAAAAAAGACAAAGGGAAGTTTTGGAGATGATCCCTTCTGAAAACTATACCTCAAAAGCTGTAATGGAAGCTTTGGGAACGGTTTTAACCAACAAATATAGTGAGGGATATCCTCATAAACGATATTATCAGGGAAACAAAGTAATAGATGATATTGAAACTCTGGCAATTGAGCGTGCCAAGAAGCTTTTTAAAGTTCCATATGTAAACGTTCAGCCATTATCTGGTTCTCCTGCAAATTATTGCGTCTATATGGCAGTTTTAAATCCGGGGGACAAAATAATGGGACTTTCCCTTGCCTTTGGAGGACATTTAACCCACGGTGCTCCCTTAACTTTTTCAAGCCGCTTTTTTAAATCTGTTCAATATACGCTTGGCAAAGATAGTCAAATAGACTTTAACGAGATTGAAAAACTTGCTTTAAAAGTAAAACCCCAGATTATTGTCTGCGGTTTTACAGCCTACCCTAAAGTTATTGATTTTAAAAGGTTTGGAGAGATTGCAGATAAGGCGGGAGCATATCTTCTTGCAGACATTTCTCATATTGCAGGGCTTATCGTAGCAGGCGTACACCCAAGTCCTGTAAAGTATGCCCATATTATCACTACAACAACACATAAGACCTTAAGGGGACCAAGAGGCGCCATGATTATGGTAACTGACAAGGGATTAAAGAAAAACCCCGATCTTGCCAAAAAAATAGACAGCAGCATAATTCCCGGGTTACAGGGAGGACCCCATGACAACCAGACAGCAGCCATTGCGGTAGCTTTACTTGAAGCAGGAAAACCCTCTTTTAAACAATACGGAAAGCAAATAGTTAAAAATTCAAAAGCGTTGTCTAGACAATTAACTAAATATGGTTTTAATCTAATTAGCGGGGGATCAGAAAACCATTTAATATTAATAGATTTAAGAAACAAAAATGTAAACGGAGCGGTAGCTGCGCTGGCTTTGGAAACCGCAGGAATTGTTGTTAACAAAAACGCGGTTCCTTTTGATCCAAACCCACCTTTTTATCCATCAGGAATTAGACTTGGCACACCGGCTATTACAACAAGAGGACTAAACCAAAAAGATATGGCTGTTGTTGCTAAATGGATAAATAGGGCAGTAGAGGAAGTTAAAGGAATTGACCTTCCAAGCGATAAAGAAAAAAGAAAAGAAGTTTGGAAGGCAAAAAAGGCAGAAATTGTTAAAAATAAAAAACTTCTAAAGATTGCAAAAGAAGTTAAGGATTTTATTTCAAAATATCCCTTGCCCTAAAATTATGGCTCCATCGGTTGAATCGTTAAGAAGAAAAGGTAAAAAACCTCCAGCAACTAGGGGAGTTCATATTGGGGCTCATCCAGATGGTGCAAAAGTAGAAAGACCGAACGGTTCTTTATCTGCTGAACAGTTAGTTGTACAAGAGATCCTACGCGATGCATTAGCCGATCAGGTGCTGCTTATGGTATCAGGTAGATTTGATAAATTTAGAGGAACTTCAGGTGATGGTTTTTTAAGAATGTTTCTCAAAGACCCTTTATTTTTAGAAGTATATACTCTTGCCCAAAGGGAAGCTTTTAGAATAACAAGAGATCAGGAGTTTTTAAGACGATTAGCAGGAGCATTATTTGCCAAAATGGCATATATCCATTTATCGTCTCAAGCAGATAGACCAATACCTCTTCCCTCATCAGATACATTTGATATAACAAGAGCTCTTCATCCTCATGCTAAGATAATATCTGATCCTTTTGGAAACCTAGGTTTAGAAGGTATATCCGTACCTGATGGATACGGTATAGGCTCAAATGGCAAAATAGTAGAAATCTTGGAATATTCAAAAGGAGATGCTAAAACCAGAGCATCATCCCAGGCAATTGGTTTTTTGCATCGTGTTCATGAATTAGGAAATTTGGCAAGTAATCCCGCTTTTGTTGAATTAACTCCTCGCAAGGTGGATATATTTGCAACAGTTGGAAGAATACCTTTTGGAAAAGTATTCCATGATAGGTTTGAGTCATACGTCTATTCCCAATACAGAGTTTCACAAGATGCTCCCACCCTTTTAGAACTTCGCAGACAATGGCATAAAAGTATTGCAGGTCAACACGCAGCAAAAAGTGAACCTTCTCAGGCTATTTTCCCTCAAGGTAGAAGCTAATTAGAAAATAAGATATAATTATTCGTATGTCAGAAGCAAGACTCGGAAGAAAACCAAGGCCTCATTATCGTGAATCTTATGTAAGGTCACAAGATTTGTCTGAAGAAAGAGAAATAGCGCACTTGGGAATTAGGTTTGGGACATTACTTAGAGAATTTTTAAAAGGCGAAAGGATAAGCGCAGTCTTGTATGCAGGTGATTTTGTTGAGCCTTCATATCCACTTAGAATTGAAGTAACACGATATTTGCAAAGGTCGCAACCGGTTGATTATCAAGCATTAACGGCAAGATTTATGGAAATTGCAGGCTTAATCGGCACTATGCCTCAAACAGAAAGGCTTGCCGAAGTTCCCATCCCCACAGGTTTTCCATCAAGGGCAATTTTAAAACTTCAGGAAGACAGTGTAAGTAGAACATTAATAACAAACAGAAGAACTTACCCTTTGCCTGACAGGGAAGATATTGTAATAGATGTTGACGAATATCAAAAACGTTTCCACCAAAGGCATCCAATAAGCGGACTTTGGACGGCAAGAAGATTAAATGGAAAGTCTCCTCAGGGTTTGGGGTAAGTTAAGCATAGATGGTTTCTGAAGGGTAGTAGTAAGTATAAAATATAAAATAATTTTCTAAGGTGCTACTTCCTGCCAAAGTCTTGGTGCAGCTTGCAAAAATCTTGGTGCGTTAAGTAAAAGATCCGGCCTTTCTTTTATATAAAACACAGGACATTCTGTGTTGCCTACGCAAAGGTTTCTTTGGTTATCAAATG
>CAZUZF010000016.1:0-19291 GCA_964624955.1 uncultured Gammaproteobacteria bacterium | reverse complement strand
TCGAATGAGAATTGAGGATAGGCTAAAAAAGATTGAAGATAGTTTAAAAAATTTCACTAGACTAAGTAACTGCAGAGGTATATAATCTCCCAAAGTGTCATCCAAAGAAGGGCAGCCACGGAGATTTGCAAAAGTTAGAAAATGGTTATCCAACGGTCTGGATGTATTTCTCTCCGCAACAATTGCTACATCTGGAATGGGTGTACCAACCCAAGGGCAAAAGCTTGATAATTTTCCACCAGA
Source organism: uncultured Gammaproteobacteria bacterium (assembly GCA_964624955.1). Taxonomy (GTDB): domain Bacteria; phylum Patescibacteriota; class Microgenomatia; order Levybacterales; family UBA12049; genus JACQHJ01. The sequence continues at coordinate 19,048 of CAZUZF010000016.1, read as the reverse complement.
AGCTATTTTAGCTTCTCATATTATTGAAAAGAATAATCTATCGCCTGAATATATCGCAGAGAGTGAAGTCAAAAATTGGCAGCCAAAGAAACCATACTTTTTGTGGATTGCATACCCTTGGACAAAAAACATGGCAGTTGATGGTACCTGGTCAGGAAGCTATTGGGCAGATAATGGAAACAAACCTCCCCATACTTGGATAAATAGTGTAATGCCAATGTTTAAAGAAGACTCCACAAATCCAGAAGATAATCTCTACAGCTCAAACGATCCCGAATATTGGAAATGGGTTATGGAACTTTCTAAAGCAGCCCATATTCCGATAATCATGTTTTCAGACTGGGGAATTAAGCCAGACGGAACGGATTCAAAAACCCACGCAACCATTAAAAAAATAGCCCAGTTTATGAATTCCGACCAAAATCCCTTTCCCCTTGGCCGTTACAGTGCACTTTTTGAACCTGAAGGAAGCGGAAATCCAACAATTGAGCAAATAGTTAAATGGGTTGAGGATTATAAATCTTTTTCCCAAGATAATCCGTCTGCCTGGAGAGATCCTGATGATGGGAAACTCATAATTGGAGCATATGGAGTAGATGAGGAAGATTGGGAAATGTTTGATAGGTATAAAAGGGCTGAAGAAATAACAGGAGTTCATTTTTTACTTCGGCCGTTTGCCTTTAGTGAGCTTAAAAGCCTTGATAAGGGAAGGGGAGTATTTGACAATGGAGAAAGCGACCCTTACGGCTGTCTTCTTTATGCTCCAGCAAACAGAATAATTATTCTTGAGAAAAACGATATGAGTTGTCAGGCAGTTAGTCCTGGGTTTGACAAGGGTACTGAAAAAGAGCCGAGGCTAGAAAGAGATCCTAACGAGTTTAGAAAAGTAGTACAACAAATCGTAGATAATCCATTAGATGTCAATGCTATTGAAACCCTTGATGAATGGGGAGAAAAAACAGCAGTAGCACCAGCTTTAGAGGTATATTTTACAAAATACGGTATGATTATTGACTGGAAAAAATCCTGGGGATACACATATATCAATATCTTGGCACAGACACTACCAGAGCTACCCATAGTTGTTCCAGACGGGAAAATTGCTTTATATGAAAACGAACCCAAAATTGTCTATACAGGTAATTTAACAAGCAAAAATAAACAAACTGCAGTTGTTTGGGCTGACAATCAGCTTAGCAAAATTATTCTTCCCGCAGTTGGGAGAATATACCCCAAAGAAGATAATTAAATTCCCAAAAGGCTTTCAGAGAAGGTTAAAAGATTAAATATAATACTTCCCAAAGAAAACCCTCCTATGGGAAACAGTAAAAGGAAAAAAAGAATAAATATCCCAATACTTCCAATTGAAAGATACGCTGCTGCTTCTTTTTCAGGCAGGATTAGGGAAAATACTTTTGATCCGTCAAGCGGTGGAATTGGGATAAGGTTAAATATACCAAGAAGTAAATTAAGTCTGACAACAATTAATAAAAACCAGTTTAAGATTGCTGATATATTTGGTTCTAAGGGTAGAAAGATAAGTAATTTAATCAGTAAAGCACCAATTGCAGCAATTAAAAAATTTGTTGCTGGTCCTGCAAGGGATACTATTGCTATATCTTTTCTTCCATCTCTTAAATTAAACCCGTCAACCGGAACCGGTTTTGCAGCACCAAAAATAACAGGGGAGCCAGATAGTATTAAAATTAAAGGTAAAGCTATACTCATAATAGGATCAATATGGGGTCTTGGATCAAGAGTTAATCTTCCTAAAAGTTTTGCTGTTGGATCACCAAGTCTGTAGGCAACAAATCCATGGGCGATTTCATGGAGTATTGCGCTGTATACCAAAATTAAAATTGTGATAACCGCAAACATTAAATCCATTGTCTTTATAAAATACTACAAATTTGTTTAAATGCCAATCATCAATTGAAAATGATCTTAATTTAGGCTATAATTACAAAATGGCAAAAGGACTTAAATGTGACAATTGTGGTAAGGGCATTATGTACGGACATAATGTTTCCCATGCAAAAAACAGAACCAGAAGAATTTTTAAACCAAACCTTCACAAGGCAAAAGTAATGGTAAATGGTAGATATAAAAATTACAGGCTTTGTACGAAGTGTTTAAGGCTACTTAAACCAAAAGTTAAAAAGCAAGAGGCGCCTTTAGAAAATCAGCCTCAAGTGGTTTCAATTGCCGCCTAATCTAAATATTTATCCTCTAAATAAGCTCTCATAAAAAGTACAGGAGCAATAACTACATTTAAAAAGACAAGTCCCTGCCAGGAAGCATTGGCAATACTAATTCCCAAAAAAGTTAACCAAATACCAATATACATCGGATGATTAAAATATTTGTAAAGACCGTGTTTCACCCTTTTTTGCTGCTTGGGCAAAACTCCAAAAGAGTGCCCTAAATTTATATAACTCACTATCCAAAAAATAAGTCCGAAAAGAGCAATCACTATTCCAATAATTCTAAGCTCAATTGGCGCTGAAAAAGTATCTGGATTTACTGCTGCAATATAAATATTTAATAAATATAAAAGAGGTACAGTTATTGTTGCCCAAAAGGAGAAAACTAAATTCCATTTAATCATAAATTTTCTTCTAAATATTTCTTGAGTTTTGGATCTGCATCAGGGTAGCCATTTAGAAAATCTTTGTAGTTCATTTCTTTCTTTCCTTCTACTTGAACTTTTTTATTTGGAATAAATTTGATTATCTTTTCATTTCCTTTAGCAACCTCTGCCTTGGCCCAAACTCCTGGCCATGGAAAGTAAGCTCTAATCATTCTATCTAATTTATCAAAAGAGGGAAGTTTAGATATATCGACAAAACCATCCTCACGCTTTAAAACTCTGGTAAAAGTAGCCTGTTTTTCATTTTGTTTTATGCGCTTGGTATTTCCGTTCGAAATATTTTTAATTGTCGATATCGCTAATTCAGCTCCTAATAAGTTGAGTTCGGTTAATAAAGAATCAGTCGTTTCATCTGGTTTTAAGACGTATTCTGCTTTCGAATAAATATCTCCTGCATCAACCTTGTCTGTCATATGGATAATTGTCACGCCGGATTTTTTTTCACCTGCAAGAATTGCGGAAGGCGCCGGTGAAGGGCCGCGGTATTTTGGGAGAAGCGAATGGTGAATATTAATGCTGGTAAATTTCGGAATAACCAGGAGTTCGTTTGGCAAAATTAAACCGTAATCCTCAACAACAAAAAAGTCCGGATTCAAAGATTTGATTTGTTGGATAACCGTCTTGTCGAGCCTGCCCACAGCTAGAAAAGGAATTTTTTGCTCAACTGCAAATTTTTTAACAGGACTATTTTCAATTGTGACAATAAAAGATATTTCAAGCTCATTGTGTATTATTTTTGCACCAATTAACGAATATTTCGTGTTGCCGAAAAATACAGTTTTCATAAAGTAATTGTAGGGTTAAAACTAATAATTATCAATTAGATTATTGACAACTAATAGTAAATCATTTAATCTTTGCTTAATGAATCTTAAAGAGGGCTTAAGAAGAATTGGGGGTAAGTTGTTTAACGTACAAATTGAACCTTTAGGTCATGCTATAAGTAGGTTTCATCAAGATTACAACACTGCTCATGAGCAATACGATCAGCAGTTAGCGCAGACAATTTTTGTTGCCGAAGGAGAAGGAAGTATGCCATCTGAGATGCAAGCTGAGTTGGATAGGTCAAGAGATAGATATCGTCATATGGCGCGTTTGTTAGGTTCCGGAATTAGACCAAGAAGGGTAGATATAGTATTGCTTACTAAGCATTTCAGTTTCGAAAGAAGTACTCAACTTCCTCTGGTTAGGTCAATAAGGCATTAATATTAAATTTTTATTTCCTCAAAAACATCCTGTCCTTTTTCATCTTTTTCACTTTTGTATAGCTTTCCTTTTTGCTCCAAAACACGTCTGGGAAATAAAACGCCTTCTAAATGATCCATTTCATGCTGAATAATTGTAGCTAAAAACCCCGTAAATGTCTTCTTATGTTTCATTCCCGCTCTGTCCAAATACTGAAGGGTAATCTCTTCTGATCTTTCAACTTCGCCCCAGACGTCTTTTAATGACAAGCAACCCTCAAGTTTTTTATGTTTCATTCCCTTTTTTGTTTTTAGTAATGGTTTTTGATCAATAATTTTTGGATTTATAAAAACATAAATTTTAGAATTAACTTTTGGTTTTATGATAAAAAGGGCAATTGATTTTCCAACCTGAGGTGCTGCAAGACCGACTCCAACCGGATCAGTCGCAGCCTCTAAAGCCTTTGCCATTTTATCTATAAGAGACAAAAGGGAGTTGTCTACAGATTTTATAGAAACAGCTTTTTTAGATAAAACCTCCGTAGGCGCATTTAATATTTGTAACATTTACCTTTAATTATACCATTAAAGCTGTTTTTCCCAGGTAGTAATTGCGGTTTGGGCCTGTTCGTTTGGACCAAAGTTTTTAATAAGTAGCTTCATGTAATCTATTGCTTTGACTGCAAAGTCTCTATTTATAACCTTTTCATTATCGTTAACTGCAAGCTGATGGTAAAAAATTCCAAGGGCATAATATGCATTAGTGTAATTTGGTTTTAATTTAACTGTGTTTTCTAAAATCTCAATACCTTTTTTAACATCACCAGTTTGTCCTGTTAGAACACCTAGATTATATGAAATATCAGCATCTGTTGGAGCAAGTGTTTGCGCCTTTTTAACAGCCTCCAAAGCCTGGATTGAATACTGAGGATTAACTTGGGAAAGAGTGTAAAAGATTCTAACCCTTGTTTTATAAAAAACTATGTTATTTGGATAATCTTGTATCAGCTTATCACTTGTATTAATAGAAGCTTCAATTAATTGTTTTGCAAGATTTTGGCTTTGTTCGTTAGGCTCAGACTGCGTTTGGTAGATAATTGCTGATCCCAAAATCGCATTGTTTAAGGCAAGCTCATCCCTAAAAACAGGTTCGCTTGGTCTTGTATTAACCGCCAATTGAAGATATTGATAAGCCCCTTGAAAATCCTGGCTTCTATCAAGATTGTAGCCAAGATAATAATATCTGTCAGCCTGCCAAAATCTTGCCAGAACAAAAATAAGATATAAAGCCACTAACAAAACTATTATAGATATTCCTTTTTGGGGACTGGAGGCAATATAATTTTGGTTTTTCTCCTTGTTAAAAGAGAACGAATATTTTTTTTGAAAGTCAATTTTTCCTGAAAGTATAAAAACAAAAGCGGGAAAAATATAGAACAAAATATTGATATAAACTACACTAAAGCCAAAGAAATTTGTAATTAAAATACCCAAATAACCAATTAAAAGGGAATAAATAACCAAATCTTGTCTTGATGGGTTTTTTAGTTTAGTAATTAAATACTTTAAAGATAAATAGAGAAAGTAGCCTATCATAAGAAGATAAGAGACAATGCCAACGGTTCCGGTTGTGGCAAGGTAGTTTAAGAATTCATTATGTGCCTTGTTATATAAATAGTTCCATTCGCTTGTCAGGTTATGGCCCTGGGGTCTAAATTTATAATACGAAAAAGCATATGTTTCAAGTCCTGAGCCAAAAATGGGATAGTTTTTCCAAATTTCAATCGCTCCTTTCCAAACATATAACCTGATTGTTCCTGAATCTGTTCCGCCTAATTCTCCTCTTACGGCAGGGATTGGAGTCGGGGTAGGCACGGCTCTCTTTTTGCCTTCCTCTGTTATAACAGGTTTTGCAAGTCTTCCTTGGATTCCTTTTAGGGTAAAAATGTCTAAAAATGAAAATGGCTGGCCGTTTAAAAATGTAATAGCGACAATTAATACAACCACTGTACCTGCCGCTTTAAATTCCAAACTTATATTTTTCTTGTTAAATTTGGGTCTGACATAAAACCAGATATAAAAAAGAGCCAAAAGCAAAAAGGAAAGCCAGCCGGCAATAATTGCGCCCCGGGATAACGTATATAAAAGCATAAGATAGGAAGCTAATATAAAAAGAAACAACGATAGAGTAAATATTAAATTATAATTCTTAAAAGGTTTATTAAAAACAATATTTCTTTCCTTTATGAAATTAAGCAAAATTACTAAAGATAAAGGAAGAAGTGCGACTATATACGCAGCCAGCCATGCAGGCTGGCCAAGGGTTGAAAAGACTCTGATCTTTGGCTGGAAATCAACAGTCCAGCAGGATACATCCAACGTGCCCCTAAATAAAAGACAGGTTGGGTCGAAGCCGAAATGAGAGGGAAGTCCCCACAAAATTACTACTACGAAAGAAACTAAAATGGCAAAAAACGATTTTTTAAAAAATGATCCCTTAACAGCTTTCATAAAAAGGGCAAGGGAGGATACAGCAGTAACTAATGAGATAAGCATTTGGAAAGGAATCATAGAAGAGCTTCCTGCTTTTACGGCTTGAGCGGCAATAAAGTTTCCTGTGAAAAAGACTAAAACTCCCCCCAAAAACAGCAGAATTTGAGAAAAACCAATATTTGGATTCTCTTTGCCATCATTTAAATCTTTGTAATTTGAAACAAAAGCAAAGTAGAGAAATATATAAGAGATGATTGATAAGAGTCCGCCGTTAAATCTTGAGTAATATCCCCACAAAGACACATGCATGTCAATTGAAAAAATGGTTGATAAAATTTGGGAGCCTAAAAAAATAAAAATAGGGATATCCAAAGGTGTTTTTTGGATTAAAACCTGCCCTTTTATTACCATTTTTAAAATCCAGGCAGTTCCTATTACAATTGTTAAGATAAAAGTTACCCAAAGCTTATTAAATTCAAAAAGTTCTGATGTGTCTCCTGTTAGGGCAAGAGGGACGAGGAAGAAGAGAAGATAAAAGGAGTACTCAATTGTCTTGTTTAAAATATTTAATAACTTCATTTAGAGTTTGATTTACCGGTAAGTTAAAATATCCTAACATATTGGAAATTAACTAACAAGATGATATTATAACTACCAACTTATAAGTATATAAGCTTTTATGTTAGACAAAATTTTTTCATTTTTTTCCCATGATATCGGTATTGATTTGGGAACCGCAAATACACTTGTATGGGTAAGAGGAAAGGGAATTGTTATTAGAGAACCCTCAGTTGTTGCGATGCACAAAAAATCAAAGAAAGTTATTGCGATAGGAGCTGAGGCAAAGAAAATGATAGGGAAAACCCCTGCGGCAATTGTAACTATCCGACCGTTAAAGGGAGGGGTTATCGCTGATTTCGACGCAACCCTTGCTATGATATCTCATTATATCCAACAGGTGCATGAGGTGGGCAGCACTCTTCCGAAAGCGTTCTCAAGACCTCGAATTGTTATCGGTATCCCATCCGCTGTTACAGAGGTTGAAAGAAGAGCTGTTTGGGAAGCAGCATTATCAGCAGGCGCAAGACAAGCGTATTTAATAGAAGAGTCTATGTCTGCCGCAATTGGAGAAGAAATTTCAGTTTTTTCTCCAAAAGGAGTAATGGTGGTTGATATTGGAGGCGGAACAACCGAAATTGCGGTTATCTCTTTAGGAGGCATAGTGGTTGGAAAATCATTGAGGATTGCAGGAGACGATATGGATAATGCCATATCCCATTATATAAGGCTAAGGCATGGACTTTTAATAGGGGAAAAAACAGCAGAAGATTTAAAGCTAACCATTGGTAGTGCCTATCAATCTCAGAGATCAAAACAAAAACCCCAAAGCAAAGAGAATCAAACCCTGGATAAGCCAAATGAAAGAAACGCAATTATAAGAGGAAGAGATATTGAAACCGGTCTTCCCAAGAGCCTAAAAATTACAGAAGTTGAGGTTAGAGAAGCTCTGTCTCCAGTTGTAGCTCAAATTGTTGACGCAATTGCAGATATCTTAGAAGAATCTCCTCCAGAGTTAACAAGCGATATTTTAGAACACGGAATACTTTTAACAGGCGGGGGGTCAAAACTAGCTGGTCTTGACCATTTAATAATTGAGCGAATTCATATTCCAGTAATTTTATCTGAGGATCCCCTAACTTCGGTTGTCAGAGGTACAGGAAAAGTATTGGAAGATGAAAATCTTTTAAATAGGGTAAAGGTAATAGGCGGTCTTTCCTAAAAAAAGATATGACAGTTGACTTTATTTGTGATGGAAATATATATAGATCAAGGCTTGCAGAAAGTTATTTCAACTCCAAAAAGCCAAAAAACCTTAAATGTTTTTCAAGCGGTATCATAGCAGGTGATGACCTTAAAGGTCCTATTAGCTGGTTAGCGCAAAGAATTATTCAAAAAAATAAACTTTCTCCATATATGAGTTTTATGTTTCAAAAAACTACAGATAAACTTTTGCAAAAGGGGGATTATACAATTTTTATGGATACTAAAACTTACGAATTTTGTAAAAAAAACTTTGGCTTTAGCTCCAAAAACTATGAAATTTGGGACATTGAAGATACAAACAAATTTGATAGTGATTTGATAAAAATAGCCAAAACAGAAGAAGCCTTTGAGAAAATAAAGAAGAAGGTTGATAACTTAATTGCCAGATTACAAAACCCCTAAAACTTGTATACCATTCTCAAACAGTCTAAAATGGTTCCATGCAAAAAAGAAAAAATTGGATCTATATTTTTTTACTTTTTTTAACACTTTCTATCTTAATATTTTTTCTTTTTAAGCTTCCCATATTTAAACCCATTTCCTCTTTTGTTCAAAATATTTTTTCTCCAATACAATCATTCACATATAACCTTACTTTAGGAATTGGAACAAATAAAAAAATTGATGATCTAAAAAAACAAAATCTGCAGCTTTCTAAAAAGATTGTTGATCAACAAAAAATTATTTTAGATAACAAAGCCTTAAGAGACCAGTTTCAAGTTCAATATCCAAAAAGCCAAGAGCTTTTGGAAGCAAGAGTTATAAGCGCTCCTTCTTTTATCCCTGGAGTCACTTCTTTAGAAAGTCTGATTATAGACAAAGGAGAAAAAGACGGGATAAATAATGGCATGGCGGTTGTTTTAAAAGACAATCTTGTTGGAAAAATTTCCCAAACACTGGATCATACTTCTAAAGTTACTCTTGTAACAAATTCAAGCTTTTCGACTACATCCCAAACTCTTCAAACTCGCGCCCAAGGAGTATTAAAAGGACAGGGTGGGGGAGAAATGATTTTGGATAACGTTATCTTGTCCCAAGAGTTAAAATTACAAGACTTTATTTTAACCAAAGGAGAAGGGGATTTAAACAATACGATTTTACCCAATTTGGTTATTGGGGAAATTGTATCTATAAATAAAAATCCAAGTGATCTTTTCCAGGTTGCCAGGATAAAATCACTTTTAGACTTTAGCCACCTATCTATTGTTTTTATAGTTGTAGGATATTAATGAAGCTTTTCTTTATAATTTTACTAACAATCGGTCTTATTTTTGAGAGTTCAATAACAACAATTCCCTTAACTATCCCATTATTGGTTGTTGCAACGGTTATTTTTAGAGACTATACTGTATTTCTTCTTGCTTTTATCTTTGGCATTTTACTCGATATTATTTTATTTAAAACAGTAGGGCTGACTAGTTTATTTTTGGTTTTATTAGTTTTTTTAATACTTGCCTATGAGAAAAAATTTGAAATCAATACAAAATATTTTATCGCTCTTAGTACATTTTTATCTAGTTTTTTCTTTTTAATTTTATCTCAAAGGGGAAACGTCATTTTACAATCGGCAATAAGTATAGCAGTTGCCATAACCCTCTTTGAAATTATTAAAAAAGTAAGTTTTAAAAGAAAAGAGAATGGTTAAAATTGGAGATGCTTTTTCCGAAAGCATAATTTCAGATGTATATAAAAAAAGGCAATGGAGTGGTTCAAAAACAAGCATTAGGTCTTTATTTTTGCCTCTTATTTTTATTGTCTTTTTTGCAATCCTAATTTCAAGAACTTTCTATCTGCAAATTGTTAAAGGCTCCTATTACAGAAGCCTTTCTGATACAAACAGGACAAAGACAGTCATAGTCCATGCTCCAAGGGGAATAATTTTTGATAGGAGTGGAAAAGCTCTTGTTTATAATATTCCCGGATTTAGGGAAAACGTAAAGGGCAAACCAATATTTTTGGATAGTCAAAGGGCACTTTTGGAAATTGCAAAAGGAAAAAAAGATTTGGAGATAGATACTCTAAGACAGTATCCATATAGACAGATAACTTCGCATGTCTTAGGTTATTTAGGGCAAATAAGCCAAGCTCAATTAAAAGATCCTTTGTTTTCCGACTACAATGCAAATGACGTTGTGGGGATTGACGGTGTAGAAGCAGTACTTGAGGGAAGATTAAAAGGAGTTGATGGAAGAGAACTTTTTGAAATTGATTCAACGGGTAATATTATCAGAAAACTGGGCAAAGATGAGCCGGTTTCTGGACAAAATGTAACACTTACACTTGATATTGACCTTCAGATAAAGGTTTATGAAACAATGAAGGACGTTAAAAAAGGAGCTGCAATTGTCTCAACTCCTAAAGGAGAAATTTTATCTTTGGTAAGTAAGCCTTCCTTTGATCCAAACCTTTTTACTTTGGGACAAAATTATAAAACTGCAACAGACAGTAGCTATCTTTCATTAGATTCAATACTTTTGGATTCCCAAAATCAGCCACTTTTAAATAGGGCAATTTCAGGAGTTTATCCACCAGGCTCAACTTTTAAGCTTGTAGTTGCCTCGGCTGCTTTAAAAAACAATATTATTGATGAAAATTTTGAGGTGGAAGATACTGGCGTACTGAAGATTGGCACATTTTCTTTTGCCAATTGGTATTACACAAATTATGGAAGGATGGATGGGAATGTCAATATTGTTAAAGGAATTAAAAGATCAAACGACATCTTCTTTTACAAGCTTGCCCAAAAGACCGGAGTAGATACAATTTCTAAGACTGCACAAAGATTTGGAATAGGAGAGGTTTTAGGTATTGATTTGGTCGGGGAAGAAAAGGGAGTACTGCCAACAGTTGAATGGAAGGAAAAAACAATTGGAGAGCCTTGGTATTTGGGGGACACATACCACTATGGAATAGGACAAGGATTTTTAGTTACTACACCCCTGCAAGTAAACGGTTGGACGCAAGCTATAGCCAATAAAGGTGTTCTTTTTAGACCACATCTAATTAAGGACCAAAAACCTTTTGTTTTAGAAAAAGATCTTCTAGATGAAAAATCCTTTGGTTTAATAAGGCAGGGGATGGTTGAAAGCTGCAGTCCAGGTGGAGTTGCTTGGCCTCTTTTTAACTTTAAAGTAAAAAACAAAAACTTAAAAGTTGATGGCAAAAATATCTTATCAATAGATCCTGCATCAGGATCAGCAGACATGCGACAAATTACAATAGCCTGCAAAACCGGAACCGCTGAAACAACTCCTAATCAAAAACCCCATGCATGGATTACGCTATTTGCACCAGCCTATAATCCTCAGATTATAGTTACAGTTCTTTCAGAAAATAGTGGAGAGGGAAGTAATGTAGCAGGACCAATTGCTAAAAAGATATTAGAAGCTTGGTTTAGTAAATAAAAATCTTTGCCTCTTGACAAGCACTGTATAATTTATGCACACTTTTGTTTAGTTGCATGAAAAATCTTGTAATTGTAGAAAGTCCAACCAAAGCACGCACCATTTCCCGTTTTTTGGGAGACGGTTTTGAGGTTATTGCTTCAATGGGCCATATCTATGATCTTCCCAAAAGTAAACTGGGTGTGGATACCCAAAAAGACTTTACCCCTGACTATGAGTTAATTAAGACTAAGAAAAAGACATTGGATGAAATTAAAAAACTTTCAAAATCTGCAGATAAAATAATAATGGCAACAGACTTGGATAGAGAAGGGGAAGCAATAGCCTTCCATATTGCTCAAAACATAGGGAAAATTGATGTAGACAGGATTGTTTTCCATGAAATAACCAAAGAAGCAATTGATGAGGCTCTGTCTTCTCCAAAGAAAATAAACAAGGACTTGGTTGATGCCCAAACTGCAAGAAGGGTACTTGATAGGCTTGTAGGCTATAAACTTTCCCCCTTACTTTGGTCTAAAGTTCGAAGGGGGCTTTCTGCAGGAAGGGTTCAATCAGTAGCTTTAAGACTAATAGTGGAGCGAGAAAGAGAGATTGAGAAATTCAAAAAAACTCCCTACTACACAATTTTAGTTACTCTTAAAAAAGATTCCATACAAACAGATTTTGAACTAATTGAGGTAGATAAGGAAAAAATTGAGGAAACAGAGAAACTTGATTTATATGATGGGGCATACAAATTCACAAAAACCTCCATACAAGCCCAGGACAAAGCAACGCAGATTGAAAATGATTTAAAAACCAAAGAATTTGTAGTCTCTGACGTTACCAAAAAGGAGATGAGAAGGACGCCTCCACCTCCATATACTACCTCAACGCTACAACAGGATGGCGCAAGAAGAATGGGTCTTTCGGGAAGAAGGACAATGCAACTTGCCCAAAAACTCTATGAAGAAGGCTACATTACATACCACAGGACCGATTCAGTGTCTATCTCAGACATAGCCAGAAAACAAATGACTGAATATGTTAGACAAAATTTTGGAAATAAATATTTGCCACCTAAGCCCAGATTTTATAAAAATACTTCTAAAAATGCACAGGAGGCACATGAAGCAATTAGACCTGCAAAAGTTAATACTACAAATACCCAAGTTTCCCAGGATTTAGGAGCTCAATACGGAAAACTCTATGAAATTATTTGGAGGCGTGCTTTGGCAACACAAATGGCAGATGCGATAACTGAAGCTACAACTGTAACGGTTGATGCAGGAAATAGTGCATATACTCTTAAAGCAAACGGATCTGTACTTGTCTTTGAAGGGTTTCTTAAGATTAATCCTTGGGCACTTAATGACAATAAGTTGCCTGATTTTAATGCAAACGAAAAACTAGAATTTATAAATGCAGTTTCAGAATTTCATGAAACCTTACCTCCTCCAAGATATAACGATGCATCAATTATTAAGACATTAGAAGAAAAAGGAATAGGAAGACCATCAACCTATGCAACAATTATTTCAACTATTGAGAATAGAGCCTATATAGAAAGAGAAGAGCAAAGATTTAAACCAACTTCTGTTGGAATTGCTGTTAATGATTTTTTGGTTGAAAACTTTTCAACTGTTGATGATATTCTCTTTACAGCAGAAATGGAAGACGAGCTTGATCAAATTGCAAACGGAGAAAAGCAGTGGGTACCTGTTATAAGGCAGTTTTATGATCCTTTTGAAAAAATATTGGATAAAGTAAAGGATGCAAAAAGGGTAAAAATAGAGGTTGAACAAACTAATGAAGCGTGTCCTGCGTGTAAAAAAGGAAATCTGGTAATAAGAACCGGAAGATTTGGAAAGTTCTTATCCTGTTCAACATTTCCAGATTGTAAATTTACTAAGCCATTAGTCCAGGAAACCGCCTTTATATGTCCAAAAGATGGAGGAAAAATTGTGATCAAAAAGACTAAAAGAGGCCGCCGTTTCTATGGATGTAGTAACTATCCAAAATGTGATTTTGCTGCATGGAAACTTGAGGATGTTAAACAAACTACTACTTAGGACAGGGAGCAAATTCGCAATTAGGTCCTACTCTTCCTACATAATTTCCATCTGGACAAAGCTTTGCTTCCTGGGTACAGGCAACTTTTTCTCCTTTTGTTGGCGTAGGACTTGTACTAGGAGAAATGTTGAATTTGAAGGTAGAAAGAATTTGTTCCAGCTCTGGGTAAATATCTTTAGACGCTAAAGAAATTGCAAGTCTATAGATATTACCGTCTTTTATAAAAATAATGTGTCTGAATTTTCCTCCTCCCTCCATAATTTCTCCTTTACAAACACCATCAGAAGTTTGTTTATCTATTATGAATTTATACTCAGTTGCGTTTTGTCCAAGGAAACTAATATTGGCTACATTAGTTCTGGGATCTTGAATATAACATTCTCTATACAGTGTTGAATCTTGTCCGGTTTTTAACCATTGATCTAAACTTAATTGTTGTGGATTACTAAACACTTTAACTTCAAATATATTGCTTGGAAATGCACAATCTTGGGCCTTACCCGTTGGGCAAGATTGAACGGAGTATGTTTTTGGTTCTTTTGGATCAATTAATGAATCATATCTTTCAGATGGATAGCTAAATGAATATTCATAAATACTATTTGTTACTGTTTGCCAATCTGCTATTTGGTTTGGAGTGGGAATTGGGGTTACGGAAACGGTTGGGTTTTGATTATTGTTTGAAGTTTTGTTTTTGCCAAAAAGGTAAGTACCACCCAAGAACAGAATTAAAATCATTACCGCGATTCCTATTTTTACCCATGTAGATTTTAGAAGACTTCCATTCGAGGTTGTATCTGGTATCTCTTTTTGGGGAAGTGGTAGATCCTTTTCCGGTAATGGTAATGATTTTTCTTGCTCTTCCATATTTAAATTTAAAACATTTGTCCCAATATTACTACTGCGGTAAGAATGGCTACCTGGTTTATCACTCCCCAAGGCATGCCAAGTTTATGGTCAAAGTATTTTTGAAATTTATAGATATAGGAAAAAGGGAAAAACTTCATATCAAAAAATAGATATGGAGCTGTCAGCCAGTCAGGAAGCTGTGCCATTAATACTATAAAAAAACCATATAAAAGGTTTGTTTTAGGAAACAAAAAGACAATTATCAAAAATGAAAGTGTGAAGCTAACTAATACGTCAATAACAGTTTGTATAAAAAATTTAGCCTTAGATTTATGAGCCCTGTGATATCCCGTATCCCAGTGGGGAAATGCATCGGCCAAAAAATGAGAACCAATTGCTATTGGAATCGCAAGGGCTGGGTTTGAGAATTTTGCGGCTATAACTGTACCAATTATGGCATGTCCGGTTGCTGTCATGATTTGTAACCTTTATTATACTCCCAAGGCTCAAATACATGTCAAGCAGAAAAGATCAAATACTTGACAAATGTATAAAAATAGTACAACAATATATTTAATGAGAAAGATATTAATTCTTTCTGGATTTATTTTCCTTCTATTTCTTGGTTTTTCAAGATCTGTTTTTGCCACACCCGCCCAAGAAGTCTTAGGATATTCATCAACTTCTAATGTATTTCCAGTTATTACAGCAGGAACAGGATTTTTGCTTCCTGATAACCCCTTATATTTGTTAGATAAAATATTTCAAAATGTAAAGCTTGCGGTTGCTTTTGACGGCAAGGTAAAACTTAGAGTCCAGACTCAGATATTGGGAGAGAGAATGGCAGAGCTTAGGGAAATGTACGTAAGGAAAAATATGCAGGGTATAAATACTGTCCTTTTTGAAGTTGAGAAAGAAGCTTACAATCTTTCCGAAAACATAAAAGCGATAGCTTTAGACACTGATGTGAGCTTTGCAGCAAAAAGCGCAAATGACGTTTTAAAAGATTACAGAAATATTTTGGCATTAGTTTCTTCTAGTGCCGATGACCAACTTTCCCTAAGGCTTGATTCAACAAATTATTCCCTTTTGGTCTCAAAAGTAAAAATAGAAGATTATCTAAATACAGCAGATCAGGAAGATGCAATTGCCTCAGATTTGGAAACAGAAGTTGAAAATGCCGTTTTAGGAGCCTCTACAAAAGCAGCAAAAGTTGAGAAAAAAATTGTTAACCTTGAAAAAAGAACAACTAAACAAGAGCAATTAGAAAAACAAAAACAAGCACAAAAAGAAAAGATAGAAGCCAAAAAACAACAGGCAAAAGAAATTGTGGAAAAGAGAAAAGCTTTGGCAGAAAAAAGAAAGAAACTATTGGAAGAAAGAAAGAAAAAACTTGAAGCAGCAAAGCAAGCTTTACAAAAAATAAAAGAGGCTGCAGCAAGATTTAAAGAAGCAAAAAAGGCCCAAACACAGCTTAAAACTGAAACTGAAACAGAGGACTAGTTTTTTATCTTTATTCCAATTCCTCACGCTTTGCGGAAACAAACATAAACCACTGTTCAAAAAACCCTATTATTCCCTTAAAAGGAGCCTCAATTATAAAGTCAATAACAAGCAAAATGAAGTTTATTTGCGAAAACCCTTCGGTTAATTCTCTTCCGACTCTAATAATGGGAACAAAGAAAAACTCTAAAATAGGAGTAAAAATGTTTTGTTTTTTGACAACCGTAAAGCTGTTTGCAGTCTGATAAATTCTGTATGACAGAAATGAGATGATGGCGATAAAGAATAAAAATATGGCCTGGCTTAGAATGTTAAAGTTGAGCCTGCTTAGGAAAAACAATATTATCCCAAAAGCAAGAACAATTGTAAAAATCCAAAAGATGGAAAAGGCATAATCTTTTAGGCTTGGTCTTTGGTTCGTTTTCATTGTAATGGTGATAGCATTTGCAATAACAGGGTTTTCAACAAAAAGAAGCTTTTGCACGTCACTAAAAATAAGCTGGGAGTTTTGCTCGTTGGGAGTTCTAATCATCGCGCCAACGGCTGCCATAATTGTAGGGGGCATAATGGTATTTAAGAAAATAGAAAGCCACTGAATTCTTCCCAAAAATATACTTTCAAAGGCACCTTCAACGGCAAAGGCAATAATTGCTTTGGTAAAAAGAATAAAAATAAAGCTTCGTACAATTGCCCTTTGAATCTTTCCTTTAATGGTTCTATATTTCCTATCACATATTTCAAACACCTTTTCTCTTAAAGCTTCTTGATCCTGAGCAAGTAACTTTATGTGTCCTTTTTCTTCCCATAAAAGTTCGTAAAGAATTAGAAATGCCGGAGTCACTCTTTTGATATATGTTAATATTCTTTCTTTTTTAGGATATGTTAGCTGGAATTTTATTTCCTTAAACCCTTCCACAAAGTTACTTACGGTACTCTCAAACGTCATATCGTTAAGCCTTCCAAAAATCTGGGTAAAAAGTTTGTATCTCAAAAAAGCCAAATCATCCCTGGCAAAGCTTTTTCTAATTGCTAAAAATACCTGGATGTCTTTCGTTTGGTCAGTTTCATCCTCAATTTTTACCTGGTCTTTTAAAACTCTAAACATAAAGTTGGCAACAGCCTCCTTTTGTTTGTTATAAAGAAGGATATGGAATATTTCGCAGGAGAGAATTTGCAAAATAAATTCGTTGAGCTCATCTGAAGATATAATCTTTTTGTGGGAAATTTCCTCTTTTAATTTAATATGCAAATCTAATGTACTTGCGACCCTGTCTGTTAAGCTTTGGGAAACTGTGGCATTTGGAAAATATCCTGCCCAGATTAACTCCCTAACCAAATCTTGGGCTATTTGTTTTGGCTTTTTTTCCAAAAAAAACATTCTTTTAAGTATTCTTTCAATAGCTCTTCTTGGTATTGTTTCCTCGCTGCCATAATCCATGGCTGTTCTGAACTTTTCGTAAAAAGAGGCAACTCTTGAAACTAAAGGATTTACGGTTACTTTCTCATCGTTAAGCGTTTGATCTTTACTTTCAAAAACATTAATTAAAGCAAATGCAAGGTTAGAAAAAGAATTAGACATAAAACTTCAAACTCTAGAGCGCATTATAGAAAGACTTAAAATTGTTGTCAAACCCATTGTTTAGTATAATACACTCTAATGATAAAACTAGGCGCTAAAGATCTAAGAACAACCAAGGGGAATCCAAGGATTATTAAAAAACTACCTAAAAATCCAATATACATCATAGTAGACAATGTATTGGATACATATAATGTAGGAGCTATATTTAGGCTTGCAGATGCAACTGCAGCAGAGGAAGTAATACTTTGCGGGGAAACTGAAACACCTCCGCATACAAGAATTAAAAAAGCCTCAATTAATACAACACAGTGGGTAAAATGGGAATATAAAGAGACTGCTTTAGATGCCATTAAAAGTTTAAGAAAGGAAGTTCCTAATATTTACATTGTCTCAGTTGAACTTGATAAGAGGGCGGTATTATTCAACAGAGTAGAGTATAAGTTTCCCGTAGCACTAGTAGTTGGACACGAGAGCAATGGAGTTTCCAAGGAAGTTTTAAACGCATCAGATCTAATAGTACAGCTTCCCATGTTTGGCGTAAACAAAAGCTTAAATGTTATGGTGTCTTTGGGAATAGTGTTGTACCAGGTGATCGAGAAAATAAAGAAGTAGTATGCATTCTTACCTCTAAACCCTTGATTATTGCCATTTTAGATAACAACCCAAATCTTGTTGTATTATCTGGATCTTTACTTAATAGTTTTTCGGTAAGTGGCCTTTTAGTTTCTTTTCCGTCTGGCTCAACAGTTATATACCACAGTTTCCCTTCTTGATATCTGATTAGGGTAAGAAAAGCAAGTATTGGTTCCCATTCCAGATAAGCACTGGGACTGGCTTCAAAATAGTCCCTAATATTTTTTGGAAAACTATCTCCATTAACAAAACGTAAATTAACAATGGCTCCGTAAAGGGGATCATTTTCTCTTTGTTCTGGCGTTAGGTCTTTTCTCATAAGCCATCTTCTGTTAGCTGCCTCTCTGGCTTTTTCAGAGGTGTAATGATAACGATTGCGAGGTCCTCTTAAAGCCCTTCCAATTTTTTCCCGTCTTTTCTTTGTCATTCTCTTTTTTGCAGTTTCTCTGATTTTGTCTTTAACCCCTTGGGTCATAAAACCTTGTGTTATTTCGCCTTGTCTTTTTCTATACTCAGGGGTTACTCTTTGTCTAGCCTTTTTCTTTAGTATTCTTTTTGTCTCTTTAGTATGATGCCAACCTGTTCTAGCTGAAGGGGCTATTTTTAGTCTTAAAACTTCTTGTCCTAAATATTTTTGTCTTAATTGTTCTGGTAATGCATCTCTTACGGATTGTATTGCATTAATTATCCTTACCCTGGCAGTGGTGTTTGCCAAACCAGCTGCTTTGCTTGCAGACATATCAGTTCCAAAGTATCTTGAGATAAGTTCTTGGTTTTGACCAGGCAATCTCTCAAAAGCTCCGGAGTCAAACCCGTCCTGTAAAAGATTTTGAGTTACAACTCTTACACCTTCTGGGTAAACAGTTTGGTGAGA
>CAZUZF010000015.1:4475-20365 GCA_964624955.1 uncultured Gammaproteobacteria bacterium | reverse complement strand
TCAAAATACCTTCTCATTGGTCTTATGGAATTAGCAGAAGCTGAGATAAAAATAACATCATTGCTTTTCCAAGTAGGAATTACCTCTTTTAGAAAATCCAAAACCCTAACTTCAACCATTTGAATGCTTTCTCCGTTTGGAGGGGCTGTGTTATAGCTTCTGTGCCAGAGTGTATAATCTTTTGGATCAAGTTTTGCAATTTCATCTTTGTTTAGTCCTGTTAAATCCCCGTAATCTCTTTCTTTTATTCTTGGATCAGTAATAATTTGCGTACTTGGATGATTATTACCTAAGACAATTTCTAAAGTCTCTTTAGAACGGATTTGATCTGATTGATATGCTTTGGTTGGAGTGACATCTTTTAATTTCTGTGCGATTTGCCTTGCCTCTTGGATGCCATTTTCATCTAAAGGAACATTTCTAAAACCTGAAAAAGTATGAGATTTGTTGTCAAGCGTCTCTCCGTGTCTGAAGATATATATCTTTGCCATTTGCAAATAGTATATAGTATTTATTAAAGACTATCCATGGGAATTTTAGATCTTGTTTTTCCAAAAAGATGCATTAATTGTAAAACACTGGGAGACTATCTTTGTCCTAGTTGTTTTTCCTACCTTTCTTTCAATACCAAAAGTTTGTGTTTGGTTTGTGGTAAACAAAGCTTTAGTGGTTTAACTCACAAAAAGTGTAAAGGTAAATATACAATTGACGGTTGTTTTAGCGCTTTAAAATATAACTATATTGCAAGAAAGCTTATTTTTCTGTTTAAAAATAAACCTTATCTATTAGATCTTCAAGATTTTTTATCAGAACTTTTTTACGAAAGCATTATTCAAAATGAGAGTTTCGTAAAGTTAATCCAAAGACAAAAATGGGTTTTTATTCCAATTCCTTTGTCTTCCAAGGAATATAGAAAAAGGGGATATAACCAGGCACAAATTTTGGCCAAAAAGATGAGCCAAAAATTTAAGATTAAGGTTTTGGATATTAAAAACATAGACAAAAATATTTCAAATACCTTTTTAATAGACGACGTTATCAAAACTGGTAAAACTTTAAAGGTAACAGCAGAAATTCTTAAAAGAAAGGGAGTAAAAAAAGTTTTTGGGTTAATTTTCGCAGGAAATTAAACTTGACATAGTACATAGTACATAGTATACTGTGTACTATGAATAATACTCGAGATAAAATTATTGAATATGTTGCTCGTAATAATCAAGCAAGAGCGCATGATTTAATAAGATATTTAGGTCTTGGCAATAAGGCTGTTCATAATCAACTTAAAAGGCTTGTTTTAGAGGGAATTTTGGAAAAGGCAGGGAAACCTCCTCTTGTTTTTTATGCTTTATCTCAAAAGCCACAAGTTGAAGAAGGAAAATTAAAGCTTTCTTACGATGCAGAAAGAATTATTAACTCTAATTTTCTTTCAATTACACCGACCGGAAACCTTTTATACGGGGTAGAGGGTTTTGTCTACTGGGCAAAGATTTACCAGAAAAATAAGCAATTAGATTTACTTGCAAAAGAATATATAAAAGCTCTTGGAAATATTGATAAGAATAGGACAAAGGAAGGGTTGATAGATGCAAGTAAAAAGCTTTCAGATTTTCCCATAAAATATGTAGACAAACTATTTTATCAGGATATCTATAGCCTGCCTTTGTTTGGTAGAACCAAGCTTGCAAAGCTTGTAATGTATGCAAAACAAACTGAAGAAAAAAATTTAATTGATAAAATTGCCATTCTGGGAAAGCCATATATTGAAAAATTAATAAAAAATTATAATATCGATGCAATTTGCTTTATTCCTCCAACTATTCCTCGCAAGCTTCAGTTTATAGATGAACTCGAATATAGATTAAGATTAAGTTTGCCTAAAATTGATCTTGTAAAGGCAAGTGTGGGAGATATTCTTATTCCTCAAAAAACCCTTTCTTCTTTAAATGAAAGAGTATTAAATGCCAGAAGCAGCATTTATCTTAAAAATATAAGAGAATTTTCTTTTGCAAACGTTTTGCTTATTGACGATGTCACAGGGTCTGGGGCCTCTTTCAATGAAACCGCAAGAAAACTTAAGACTTTAAAAATTGGCCATAAGCAAATTATAGCTTTTGCCTTTGTGGGTAATATAAGAGGATACGAAGTTATTAGGCAAATATAAAAATAAAAAACCCCACAGCGTTTGCAGGGTTTATGTGGAGATGTCGAGGAGTGACCCCGAGTCCAAGAAAACATTTTAAAAATTTCTACAAGCTTAGTTTGTTGTTTTTTGATCACCTTGCCCTTTGAAAACAAACTTTCATAAGCAAAGCCAAGGTTATAAATTCGATAAGGAACTAACCAGCTTCCTTATTATTACCCAGGCTTAGGTTTATGCCCTTAAAATCCCACCTAGGAGAGGATATTAAAGACAGGTCAAAATTAAACTCTAGCGTATGCTGGTGTTAATCTCAAACCACCTGAAAGGAAGGAGACAATTGCGTCTCTCTCTGCCTTTAAGGCTAAAATGCGTTTATTAGCATTTATATTTTGATTTTTGTTTTGCGTCTACTAATCAAAGACGGCTTGCATTTTTTAAAGTGCTAAATCTTGTCGATGCAATTGCATCCCCAGTAACACGAATTTTACCTTATACAGGGCTAAAAGTCAAGCTCGTCAGGCCAATTCCTGGTCTAAGCCCCTTTGTATATCGCGTCTTTTAATAGCTTGTCTTTTATCGTATTTTTTCTTGCCGCGGCCAAGGGCAACTTCAAGTTTTACAAACCCATTTTTTAAATACATTGAAACTGGTACTAACGAAAAGTTACTTCCCTCAAGTTTTGATTTTAAACTAATAATTTCTTTTTTGTGCATTAAAAGCTTTCGGCTTCTTTGCTGGTCATATCCTTCAATTTGGCCTGGTTGATAGGGAAAAATTTTTGCGTTTACCAAATATGCTTCACTTCCTACAATACGAACAAAACTGCCTGATAAATCAGCTTTGCCCGTTCTTACTGATTTTACCTCATGTCCATACAAATTAATTCCTGCTTCGAAAGAATCTTCCAACTGGTAATCAAAAAATGCACGTCTGTTTGTGATTTTCATAAAGCTATGATACGTTAAATTGGGGAAAATGGCAATTTATTTGAGGTCTATTTTATAGATCTTGCCATTATTTAAAACATAAATTTTCTTATCAGCTTCTAAGACTTCAAAATCTTTGGCGTTTCTGACAACCCCTGCCAAATATTGAGCTTTAAAGCTTCCGGTTTTATCAAAAACAACAATTCGCAAGTTGCCTTTATCCAAAACATAAATGTTGTCAAAATCTGGGGTGGTATAGATTTTGGTTGGATTTGACAAGGACTTATCCAATCCTTTAAAAGAAAAGTCTTGAGCTTGTCCCTTAAAGTATTTAACAACGTTTCCGTCACTAAATAAGACATAGATGTTATTGTCAATGGCAATAGAAACTGCTTTTGAAAAATCTGGCGAAACACTTGAAGGGAAATAATTGGATTTTTGATATTCATTTCCTGCGTTAACAAATTTTAAGATCTGGTTTTGATCTTTATCTAAAACATAAAGATTGGTATTATAAACCGCAAGTCCTCCGATGGTTTTGTAGTCCCCATCATTTTCAAAAAGTGTCTTGGAAGTAGTTTGGCCATTTGGAATTGAAGAAAGCTTGGATGAACTTATAAGATATGTATTTTTATCATCCTTGGCATAGTCAGTAGCATCCTGCTCTTTTTGAATACTAAGATACGGACTTTGGGAAAGATCAACTTCCTGCGCATTTACAGCCTCGGATATTGCAGAGGAGGAAAGCGCTTCATCTATTTTTGTCAAAAGCTCCATAACCTTTTTTTCTTCCTCAGATCCTTTTGGAAGAGTATCTTTGCCACTGTTTAAAATCGTTTTTGCCTGATTGAAACTGTCCTTGGCAAGAGTCTGGTTTAAATCCATAAGACTTTGCCCTTCTTCATATTTTTTAAGTGCTTGCGGATAAATGCTTGCAAACTGGTTTTGAACTTTTTCGCTTGTCTGTTTTTGCAAAGCAAAAAATACGCTTCCAACAAACAAAATTATAATAACGACAACTATTGCAAGGATTACTTTTCGGGCTTGACTTAAACCACTAAGAGATGGAAGCTTTAGTCTTTTAAAAATAGATAGAAAAGAGGGAATTTTTGCCAAAATATTTTCTTTTTCCTCTTTTTGCTCTTGGGTAAAATATTCAGCCTTACTTTGCGGTTGTTCGACGTAAGGTTGTTCTTGGTCTTTTGCTTTTCGGGGTTGTTCTTGCGCAAATGCCTCTTGTTCAATCTTTGCTTGTTTATAGCTTACAATTATTGCACAAGCCGTTGGGTTTTCTTTTTCCAAAACCAAAGGCGCAAGATTTTCTGAGGCATCAGAGATGGTAGAATTTTCTAAAAATTCCAAAAGCGTAGAATCAGATACTACATCAGCAAATTTTCTGGTTTGCAAAATTAGAATATCCTCATCTTGTAAAAAACCAGAGGCTTCTTTTAATGAATCATTGCCCTGGTTGTTTACTTCAAGAAGAGTTCCTAAAGTTCCGTCTCTTTTAATATCAGCTTTTCCGTTTCCCAAAATATAAAGATATAAAACATTTGAAACTATTGACCCAACGACAAAGGAAAGCGAAACGTTTTGGGGAACCTTTTGCAAGGTAGTCATTACTGCTTGTCTTATTGACTCCAAGTCTTTTGTCTCAAGGGTAAAAAACTCCTGCTCTAGGGTATTTAAGATTTCTTTTCCGACTACGTTTAAATAGTCTTTTTCCTCTTCGTCTTGGTTTTTCTCAAGGGAAATTACGGCAAAAAGTTTTCCCGCGCTATACGCCTGTGACCAGCCATAACTGGTTGGATTGGCTACGATTTTAGCAAAGTTAAGATTAGACTGTGCCATATTTTCCTCTATAGTATAACAAGGGCTGTCAAAAAAAGCGAAACAGAGCCTACTATTAAAATAATAATCATAGATCTTAGAACAAAGGAATCGCTTACATCATAAACCAAAGATTGCATAAGCGCTACCTGCCTAAAAACTACTATTAAAAAGAGAATAAACATAAAATCAACTGCCAAAAGAAACACTTTGGCAAGCATAAGTATTAAATTATTTGAAAATAAAAAATTAAATAATTCCATGGCCTTTTTTTCCTATTAAATCCTCAATAATATGAACTGCGTTTTCAGGCTGGGGTGCTGCCTCAAATTCAAAGTTTTCGTAGGTTCCGGCTGTTTGGACAAAGACATCACCGTAGTTAAAAAATGTTCTTATAGCTCCAACCTGGGTAAAACTTACGTCCTGAACCAAAGAAAGTTTTGTTGCCGCAATGTTTTTATAGATAAGCCCTGAAAAGTCTATATCAATAATTCTAATATTGGTTACAAAAGCAAGATTGAAATACCAGGTAATAAAGTTGACATAAATGTATGAAAAAACTATCAGGTAATAAAACAAAACAAAAAACAAAACAAACCTAAACGGAAAGACAATGATTTGGCTTCCAAAATTTACAAAAAAATAAGCAAAGAAAGGTAAGGTAAGTAAAACAATGCTGACAAAAACCCACTTAAAATTTGTAATAATTGATTTTCTTATAAACAAAAGTATTTTTTCTTCTTTTTCCTGGTTTTTAAAATAAATGCCTTTAGGGTTTTTATAAAATGAGGAAAAAAGATGCATTCCTTTTTGGGAAAAATCTTGGGCATCATTAGTACCGTCTATATTTATATTTCCATTTTTTTCATAATTTGCAGGTTTTTCATGGTTTAAAGACTCACTAGAGGGTTTAATATGTGTGATTTTTTTATCCGCTGCTACAAAAATATCTGGCATATATTTACTTTTGTTCTATATTATACAACGGACCGACAATTTGTATATTGGCAGGAGCTCTAAGGTTAAACCAATTTTTAAACTCGTCACCTGAAAAACTCTGCGATATGTTTCCTGACACGTTAACAGAGGTCGTCCTGCCGCCTGAAAAGTCCGCAGCTATTGAAACACCCGAGACATTTGTAAAAGGCGTTATATTTTTATTTTGCAACTCTTGTCTGACCCTGTCTTCACTCCAGGTTTCGGTTCCTGCAGGATTTGGTTTATCTGTTTGATAAAGATGTTCGCCAGTCGATGAATCAGCTTTTGCTAAAAGAATGACATTTGCGATATCTGCAACCTCAGATGGTCTTAGCCATGCCGTTTTATTATCTCCCCGGCCACCCCAGTCACAATAAAACCACGGAGAGTCTTTGTCATAAGCATTAGATTGTAAATCTGAAAACCCTCCAGCCGAGCCCGTTGTAGTATCTGTTGTATGTTTAGTGTAAGATGTTTCTCCGCCCCAAACCTCAGCCGAGGTAAATACGTAACCGCCATGGGTTGAAGCATACCAGGCTTTAATAGGGTTTCCACCGCTAGTCATAACCAAGCCTTCTGTGTTTTTTACAGCCTGCGCCCAGGCTCCTGTTTTTGGATTAGTATTAAATACCTGACAACTCTCGCTTGTACAAATTTCTCCGGCGCCATTATTAGTATAAGCAAGCGCAAACGATCTTGCCGCTATAGCTTGTGCTTCCAAAGCAGCCATAGGCCAGCTTTCGGGCATCTCGTAGATTCTTAGAGTATAATCCTCCAAGGGAAATTCTCCTTGCCCCTGGACTTTTATCTTAATATTTGTGTCCCATTTAGTCACTTCAAAATTTGCGTAATAAGCTCTTAGAATGTCGTCTCTTCCTTGATTTGCATTAGCTCGTCCTTTCGCTCCGTATTGATTCATGCCGACCCTGTGAGGCGCTCCATATGTAAAGAAGGCAAGACGTGGGGAAAATCCGGGATCAACCTCTCTGTCATCCGTGCACCCCCGAGCAGATGTTCCTGCGGATCTTGGAATATTAAGACTGGCAAGGCGCTGTGCCAATATTTCCTTTTGTCTTGCCGAAATTTTGGCAATCTGTGTACTAAGAGCTGCCTGGTATGTTTTTGCCTCTAGGACTACTTTATCAAGTTTTTCTTTTACAACTACAATTTCTATTTTCTCGTTTTCAAGCTCTTTTTGTCTTTGTTCAAGATTGGTTATGGAGATAACAATGTTTGTAATAATTGCCTTGTCTCTATCTGTTGCAACTTTTTGGTATTCCAAAGTTTGGGTCAATTCAGAAACTGAGTTGGAAGATAAAAGAAGTAAAAGTGGGGAGTTATAGTATGACTTTATGTAATAATCCCGAATCGTTGCATAAAGCGTCTGCTGCTGCTTCTCCAAATTTTCGTAGCTTTCGTTAATATTTTTTTCTTTTATAACCAAATCTTTTTCTATAAAGGCAACTCTTGCTTGTATTGCTTTAACCTGGTCTTCTAATGGTTTTGTTGCTTTTTCGGATTGTTGTTTGGCCTCATTTAACTGGTCCAAACACTTGTTTAGTTGGTCAAGATCAAGCGCTGAGGGATTGTCGCAATTTTCGCTTTGCGCATTTACAAAATGGACAAAAATAAAGGATGTGGTTAGTGCTATAAAAAACAAAAAGAGCAGTTTTTTCATGCAAGTATTTTATTATACCAGATAGACTAAGTAGCTTATTGCAAAATTTAAACTTTTGTGTTATTGTAGGGAAAAGAGGTAGGCAGATGGAAGAAAATCAAACAACTCAAACGCCTGCTCAATTTGCTCCTGCTCCCAGAAAAATCAATAAAAGATTTCTTTATTTACTTGGCTTGATAATCTTTTTAATGGTTGCCTTTGCAGGTTACAGGCTGTTGGGTTCCCAAACCTCTCCAAATCAAAATACTTCTCAAACGCCAACGCCTACTGAATTTGTAATCCCAACAGATACGCCAACACCAGCAGAAGAAACACCTACTCCAACAGTAGAGCCCACTGATACGCCGACTCCAAAGCCGACTCAAAATCCAATTGACAGCGCAACAGGCTTAGATAGAAGTAAGTTAAGTGTAACTGTTCAAAACGGAAGCGGGG
This sequence comes from uncultured Gammaproteobacteria bacterium, assembly GCA_964624955.1. Classification (GTDB taxonomy): domain Bacteria; phylum Patescibacteriota; class Microgenomatia; order Levybacterales; family UBA12049; genus JACQHJ01. The sequence goes on along the minus strand of CAZUZF010000015.1, from coordinate 12,378 downwards.
AGGCTGGAGTTGCCAAAAAAGGAGCGGACTTTCTCACAAACCTTGGCTATGACGTTTCTGCTCCTTCCAATGCGGACAAAGACGACTATACCGGAGCAACAATTCAGGTAAAAGCAGGTAACAGCCAATATCTGGATCTTTTGAAAAACGATTTAGGCAAAGAATATACAGTTTCATCCTCTTCCTCAGATCTTGCCGATAGTTTTTCCACAGACGCTTTGGTTATAATAGGTAAGTAATGACTATTTTTCTTGGAGCAGACCATCGAGGTTTTGAACTTAAAAATAAAATTAAATCTTATCTTTTAAATAGTGGTTTTGAAGTACGAGATTTAGGAGCAAATGAGTTTGTCGAAATGGATGATTTTGTAGAATATGCAGTTAGTGTTGGGCAAAAAGTTTCTGAAACTTTAGATTCAAAAGGAATAGTTATTTGCGGATCAGGAGCAGGTGTTGAAATTGCAGCCAACAAAGTAAAGGCAGTAAGATGTAGTCTTGGACAATCAGCCCAACAAATTAAAAAAGCAAGGGAAGATGATGATATTAATGTCTTAGCCATTGCCTCTGATTTTACTGACATTGAAAGAGCAAAAGATTTAATTGAATCATTTCTAAAAACAGACTTTGTTCCAAACGAAAATCATGTAAGAAGAATTGAAAAGATTAAAGCCTTGGAATAAATATGCAAGTAATACCAGGTATTTTGGAAAATAACTTTGGGGCAATTGAGGAAAAATTGGAAATTGTCAAAACTTTTACAAATACTGTTCATATTGACCTAATTGATGGAAAATTTTGCCCCAATACTTCCTTTTTAGATCCAACCCCCTTTAGTTTATACACCAAAGAACTTTTTTTTGAAGTTCATTTAATGGTAGATAATCCAATACAATTTCTAGAACCATTTAGTAAAGTAGGTTTTAAAAGATTTATAGGACACGTTGAAAAAATGCCTGATATTGCCGAGTTTGTTGCCAAAGGACAGATCTTAGGCGAAGTGGGTCTTGCCATAGATTTACCAACAGATATTAACAGTATTAAAGCTTCATTTGAAGACTTAGATGTGATTTTAGTAATGGGAGTAACGGCTGGAACCTCAGGACAAACTTTTATGCAACAAACATTAGAAAAAATAAAAGCTTTAAGAGCAAAAACCGCAATCCCAATAGAAGTTGACGGAGGAATAAATGACAAAAACATTGTTGAAATTAAAAACAAAGGCGCAAACAGGTTTGTAACAACGAGTTTTGTATTTGGAGATCCTAATCCAGCGAATGCTTATAAAACACTAGATAGTTTAGTTAGCGTTTAGGGATTTTGGGTTAGCATTCCGCTTGGTGTTGCTATCTGGCTGCATGATACATTAGTCTCTGTGCCTTTGATAAAGTATTCTGATTTACTCCCACACTTTTTAACCACAACATTATCAGGCATTTTATTGGAAAGCGTATTAACGTTTCCAAGTAAATTGGTCATTATTTTATTCCAAATTGGAGCAGCGCCAGTAATACCAGATGCAAGGCTAGGACTCATAGGGCTATTGTTATTATTCCCAACCCAGGTTGCTACCAAAAATGAGGGAGTAAAGCCAATTGTCCAGTTATCCCGTTTTTCGTCGGTTGTTCCAGTTTTAACTGAAACTATGTGTTTTGGAATGTTTAAGGGAGAGTTTGTTCCAAATTCCCATGCCCTTGCATTGTTATCGGAAAGTATGTTTGAAAGTATAAAAGCAATGCCGCTATCTAATACCTGTCTTTTTTCTGCTTCTTTTTGATATAAAACTTCACCATTATAATTGGTTATTTTTAAAATCGGGTTTACGTTAACTTTTGTTCCCAAATTTGCAATTGTTCCATACACTGTTGCCATGTCTGTCATTTTAACTTCGGCAGCACCCAAAGTTATTGATAATCCGTAATTTTGGGGGTCACTCCAGGTTGTAATCCCCATTTTTTTGGCTGTTTCAACCATTGCGGGAATACCAATTTTTGCCAAAGTTTTAACAGCAGCAACGTTAAAAGAATTTGCAAAAGCAATTCTTAAAGGAACTTTCCCATGAAACGCTCCGTCATAGTTTACAGGAGAATAGTTAGGCGCTCCTGCTACTCTATAAGTTACCGGGGAATCATCAAGTATTGTTGCAGCTGTAAAGCCGTTGGAAAGTGCTGTTGCGTAGGTGACAATTTTTATCGAAGATCCGGGCTGTCTTAAAGCTGTTGTTAGATTAACATTTCCCCCGTTTGGATCGTTATAGTCTCTGCTTCCTACCATTGCCAAAATGTCCCCATTTTTTGGATTTGTAACCAGGCTTGCTCCGTTTGTTAAGTTTAGATAGGTATCGGCATCTACTTCTGTTCTGACAATTTCTTGGGCCATGTCTTGTGTCTTAAGATCCAAAGAGGTCGTAACTATTAACCCTCCTTTCTCAACCATGGTTAAACCGTATTTTTTAATAAGTAAATCTTTGACATACATGACAAAATGCGGCGCATAGATTGGAGTTTGCGGGATTTCAAAAACCAAAGGCTCGGCAAGAGCATCTTGAGCTTGAGCTTTGGTAATAAATTTTAAAGCAACCATTTTATTTAAGATGTCAATTTGTCTCTGTTTCCAAAGATTTGGATTTTCTCCGTAAGGCGAGTATTCGCTTGGAGCTTGCGGCATTGCGGCCAAAAATGTGCTTTGACCCAGAGTTAAATTTTTAACGCTTTTGCCAAAATAGCTTTGGGCTGCTGATTCAACTCCCCAGGCTGTCCCTCCGTAGGCAACTTGGTTAAAGTACATTTCCAGTATTTCATCTTTTGAATAAATCTTTTCAGCCCAGAAAGCCAAAATTATTTCTTTTAATTTTCTTTCAATGGTTCGTTCAGGTGTTAAAAGCGTTGATTTAATTAGCTGTTGGGTTATGGTTGATCCTCCCTGGATTGGTTTTCCCCTAAAATTTGAAACTCCCGCCCTTACTATTGCCTGTATATTAAATCCAGGATTTGTATAAAAATCTTTGTCTTCAATGGCAATTGTTGCATTGATCAAGTCTTTAGGAATTGAAGAAAGAGGGACCAAAGTCCTATTTTCATTGGCATAGATTTGATACAGAAGCTTTCCGTTTCTGTCATATATTTTGGTTGTTTGGGGAATTGATCTATTGGCAAGCTGTTTTGGACTGGGAAGGCTGTTAAGGAAAAAATACGTTGTAATTGGAACTAAAACAAAAATGACGCAAATAAAAAATCCAAAGAGAAAATATTTGAACTTTAATCTTAAATGCCTTGGTTTGGGATAAACTGAAACGGCATTTTTTTCAATTTCCTTAAATCTTTCTTTCTCATATTTGTCTAGTCTTTTTTTCTTTCTTGATAATTTTCTTCTAAAAGCCTTTAGGGAAAGAATTAATCTAAATTTGGCAAGTTTTGATTTTGTGTCAAAAACTTTGACGCTAGAGGTTATTTTATTTTTGGCAATGTTAAGTATTTGGTGAGTTTTAAAAACTATAGCCTTAAGAGTTTTTAAAATTAGTTTTAAAAGCCATAGAGAAATTGCAAACAGAGCCTTAACATAGAAAATCACAAAGTCACCAATGGTTGCAAGGCCAATTAGTATAAGAGAAATTATGTACGCCAAAAACTTCATAAAAATTGCTTAAACTAGAGTTGATGGATTATACTATAGGAGTAGAATTTTTTAAAGGGCTTTTTACGGATTAGGACTTAGAGTAGACGTTGGTGAGGCTTCGGGTGTCGGGTGGGGACATGTTAGGCAATATTGGTCGCCTGTTGGATCTGTATAAACTACAGCATCCTTAAGCTCAAGATTGTCAATTTGTCCTTTCTTGGCTAAATCTAATGTATTTTTGTCTATCCAAACCGCAGCTGACCCCGGAGGTTGATTTTTAGGTTCTGATCCTTTGATAAAATACTCAAGTCTTGTGGGACAACTTGCTCCACTTCCGGCTGGAGGAGGCAAAGCTCCTGTATCTGAACAGACTTGTTTTTGAATCACATCAGAAGGCCTTGACAAACCTTCTTTGATTTTTCCTTTTAAAAGATAAGACATAATATCATTCCAAATAGGAGCAGCTCCGGTCACTCCTGAAACTACTCCGCTCATTTGTGTATTGTCGTTGTTTCCAACCCAGGTTACAACCAAAAAGGAGGGAGTGTAACCAATTGTCCAGTTGTCTTTGTAATCATTGGTTGTTCCAGTTTTGACTGAAACTATTTGATTTGGGATAACGAGTTCGGAACTGCCTCCAAAAGCAGCAAGCCTTGCTCCGTTATCGGAAAGTATGTCTGAGATAATAAATGCTACTCCTTCAGGCAATACTTTTTTACCAAAAATCGGACTTGTCGGAGGATTGTATTCTTCTAAAACTTTGCCGTTTTTATCCATAATTTTAAGTATTGGGCGAAGGTTAATTTTGTATCCGCCGTTTGCAAATACTCCGAAAGATTGCGCCATGTCTACCATTTTTACTTCTCCTCCTCCTAAGGTTAAAGAAAGTCCGTAATTATCAGGATTTGTAAAGGTTGTAATTCCCATAGCAGAGGCTGTTGCAATCATGGCTCTTAAGCCATTTACTTTTAACATTTTTACAGCGGGAATATTAAAAGAATTGCCAAGGGCTGTTCTTATTGAAACAAGTCCGTGGAATTTTCCGTCGTAATTTACAGGGCAATAGTCTTTTCCTCCCTGATTTGGAAAACAAGTGGGCTGGTCTATAAAAGTAGTTGCTGCGTTATATTTGTTAATTAGCCCTACAGCATAATTAATAGGCTTTATTGATGAACCTGGTTGTCGAAGGGAAGTTGTAATATTGACGTTTCCGTCTATTTCGCTATCAAAGTAGTCTTTAGATCCTACCATTGCCAGGATTTCTCCGCTCCCAGGGTCTGTGACCAAAGCTGCTCCGTTTGAAACTCTGTATGATTTTGGGATCCTTTCTATTTGGGCGGAAACAGAAGCTTGGGCTGCCGTTTGAATATCCAAGGAAAGAGTTGTCGTAATCTTAAGTCCACCTTGTTCAACTAAGCTTTGTCCGTATTTTTGGATCAGTAAATCCTTAATGTATAAAACAAAATGCGGTGCTTCAATCTCATTTGAAAGTTTTTTATATTTTAAAGGTGTTTTACTCGCTTTGTCTTTTTGCTCTTTGGTAATAAAATCAAGTTCTTCCATTGCATTTAAGACTTCAATTTGTCTTTGTTTTGCAAGTTCGGGACGTGATCCAAAAGGAGAATAAAGAGTTGGAGACTGGGGAAGTCCGGCAAGTAAAGCTGATTCTTCCAAATTTAAATCTTTTGCTCTCTTTCCAAAATATCTTTGGCTAGCTGCTTCTATTCCCCAAGCTGTTCCGCCGTAAGGACTTTGGTTTAAATACATTTCCAGTATTTGGTCTTTTGAGTAGATAAACTCTGTTGCAAAAGCAAGGATTATTTCCTTTATTTTCCTTGGAATTGTCCGCTCTTGTGTCAAAAGGCTGTTTTTCACAAGCTGTTGGGTCAGGGTGGATCCGCCCTGGAGCTTCCTTTTAAAAACAATTGAGATAGTTGCTCTTGCAATTCCTTTTACATCTATTGCACCGTGTTCATAGAAGTTTCTATCTTCAATCGCAATGGTTGCCTCCCGAACGTATTTGGGAACACTTGCAAGGGGAATAAAAATCTGATTTTTCTGGTCGTAAATTTGGTATAAAAGTTTTCCGTTTCTGTCATAGATTTCGCTTGATTGGGGAGTTAACGTGCTTGATAGTTTTGTCGGAAGAGGAAGGTCTTTTAAGATATAAAAATAAAAAATCGCACCCAATATTAGTGCAAAAAACAATAAAATAAGTTTTATTTTCGGCAGTCTTTTTAGTTTTTTAATAAAATTAATGTTAAATTTTTTTAATTTTTCCATTCAATAATCATAGCATATTTTTGCTTTGGAAAAAGAAAGTTTATGGTCTATAATGGCTTTATGGACATAAACTCACTAATTCCTCTTTTTTCGATTAATAGCCTTGGTCTTAACTGGATAGATATAATTTTAATTATTATAGTAACGATTTATGCGGTTGAGGGTTACTATCTTGGTTTTTTTACAGCCCTAGTTGATTTTGTAAGTTTTATCCTTTCTTTTGTTTTTGGTCTTACTTTTTACTCTGTTTTAGCAAATATTTTGGTAAGTGTTTTTAATATTCCCCAAGGGTTTTCGAACGCAATAGGTTTTTTGGTTATAGCGGTTTCCTTTGAAATAGTTTTTAGCATTCTTTTTAAAAAACTCGTTTTTACTTTGCCTTTATTTATAAAAACAGATTCTTCAAAACACAAGATTTTATGGATTGAAAATTTCCTAGGTATAATTCCAGGTTTTCTATCGGGAATAGTTTTAGCCTCCTTTATTTTAAGCCTTATCATGGCTTTACCCTTTTCTGTTTTTTTAAAGCGTTCTGTAACAGACTCAAGGCTTGGCAGTGTTTTGGTTGCAAATACCCAGGTTTTTGCCAAAAACTTAAATGCTGTCTTTGGGGGAGCTGTTAACGATACTTTGTCTTTTTTGACAGTTGAGCCCCAGACTGACCAAAGCGTAGATTTAAATTTTAAAACCAAAAACATAAGCGTTGACAAAGCATCGGAACAAGTTATGTTTAATTTGGTAAACGAGGAAAGAGTAAAAAAGGGCCTTAGCCAGCTTGTTTTTTCAGAAAGTTTGGCCAAGGTGGGCAGAAACCATTGCCAAGACATGTTTTTGGGGGGATATTTTTCTCACTATACGCCCCAAGGCCTTTCCCCGTTTGATAGAATGGTGGAAGGTGATATACCATTCAGCTATGCAGGAGAAAATTTGGCTCTTGCTCCCAATGCAGACCTTGCCATGAAAGGTTTTATGCAAAGCCCGGGGCACAGGGCAAATATTTTATCTGTTAATTTTGGAAAAGTAGGTATTGGAGTAATTGACGGCGGAATTTACGGAGAAATGTTTTGTCAGGAATTTACAGACTAATCTATGCAATACAATTTAAAAAGCGTAAAAGAGATAGATGATGTTAAGGGAAAAACTGTTTTACTCCGTGTGGATTTAGACGTTCCCCTAAAAGACGGCAAAATAGAAGATGAGACAAGATTAAACGCCTGGTTTGAAACTTTGGAATATTTGGTAAGGCGTGGGGCAAAAGTAATAATTGCGGGGCATTTAGGAAGACCAAAAGGAAAAGATGAAAAATTTAGTCTTTTTCCAATAGCTTCGTATCTTTCCAAAAAAATAAATTCAAAAATTCAAAAGTCAAATATTGATGGATTTGAAGGTTGGAAACTAGCCCAAAACGTTTTTCTTTTAGAAAATCTTAGGTTTTTTAGACAAGAGGAAGAAAATGACGAAGAATTTTCTAAAAAACTTGCGGGACTTGCCGATATTTATGTAAATGACGCTTTTTCCGCAACACATAGAAACCATGCCTCAATAGTTGGTATAACTAAATTTATTCCTTCCTTTGCAGGACTACATCTTTTAAAAGAAGTTGAAGTTTTATCCAAAGTTTTGGAAGATCCCAAAAGACCGCTTTGTGTAATCATAGGTGGTGCAAAAATAGAAACAAAACTTCCATTGGTAGAAAAAATGCATAAGTTTTCCGATTTTGTTTTGGTAGGAGGAGAAATAGCAGAAAATACAAAAATTCTTCTAAAAGTACAACATGAAAAACTAAGCGGTAAAAAATCAATGCTTTTAGTTGCTGATTTAACTTTAGATGGAAAAGACATTACGCAAAAGAGTGCTGAAAACTTTTTACAAATCGCTCAAAACGCTAAGACTATTATCTGGAATGGTCCAATGGGACTTATTGAAGAAAAAGAATATGAAAAGGCAACAGAAATTTTGGCAAAGGGAATAATTAATTTAGATGCATATAAAATAGTTGGAGGAGGAGA
>CAZUZF010000015.1:0-4375 GCA_964624955.1 uncultured Gammaproteobacteria bacterium | reverse complement strand
TTTGTATGATACGTCTTGCTATTAATGGATACGGAAGAATAGGAAGAGTTGCTCACAGAGTGATACTTGAAAAATACTCTGACCAAATTGATGTTGTTGTCATAAACGCAGGTAGTTCTACCGATATTAAAGGTTGGATGTATCTTTTAAAATATGATACTTCGTATGGTCCGATTTACTCTTTAGATGTAACTTATCAGGAAAAAGAAGAAAATTCTTTGTACCAGGATTTAATAGGGTATTTGTTGATTGATAATAAAAAGATTGCGGTATTATCCCAAAAAGATCCAAATTTACTTCCTTGGCATGATTTAAACGTTGATGTAGTTATTGAATCAACAGGCAAATTTAGCGATGAAGAAGGATTAAAAAAACATTTAGGAGCAGGCGCAAAAGCTGTTGTCTTATCAGCTCCGGTAAGAGAGGGAAATATTCCAACCTATGTTTTATCAGTTAATGAGAAAAATTATTCAAATGAAAATGCGATAAGCAACGCATCTTGCACCACAAATTGCATTACTCCTGTTGCAAAAATAATGGCAGATAATTTTGGGGTAGAAAAGGCAATGATGACAACAGTCCATGGATATACCCCAGATCAGCAGTTACAAGACGGAGGGCATAAAGACTATAGAAGGGCAAGGGCCGCAGCCCAAAATATCATTCCAACATCAACCGGTGCAACAATCGCCGCAACAAAAGCGCTGCCGGAGTTAGAAGGGCTGTTTACAGGGCTTGCGATAAGAGTGCCTGTTGCAGTTGGTTCGCTTTCCGATTTTACTTTTATCCTAAAAAGAGAAACTACAAAAGAAGAGGTCAATAGCGCATTTAGAAATGCTTCTAAACTTCCTTCCTTTGATGGAATATTAGCCGTTACTGATGATCCGATAGTATCAAGCGATATTATTGGCAGCTCATATTCTTCTATCGTAGATCTTTCCTTGACTCAGGTAATTGGGAATATGGTTAAAATTATTGCCTGGTATGATAACGAATACGGTTATGCAAATAGACTGGTAGAAGAAGTAATAATGGTAGGCAAAACTCGTCAAGCCCAAACTCAGCCACAAGTTTAGCAAAACCTAAATTTAGCCTTGAAATTACTCTTTGCATTTTTAAAAAAAGTTGTATAATTAAGTCCATGAAAAAGCTTTTAATACTCTTAACTTTACTTTTTATTTTTATAAATCCCCTCAAAGTTTTTGCTCAAGATTCCTCTAACGCTTCCCCATCCGCAGTAATAGAAAAAGTCCAATACGAACTTCCATATCCAGGGCTTTTACCAGATAACCCTTTATATTATTTAAAAGCAATAAGGGATAATATCTTAAAGTTTTTAATTTCAGATCCGCTTAAAAAAACCCAGTTTGATTTATTGCAAGCAGATAAAAGATTAGTGGCTTCTCAAATGCTTCTGATAAAAGGAAAGGGAGAACTTAGTATTACGACTTTGTCTAAATCCGGAAACTATTTTGATGATGGAATTGCCAATATCCAAAAAGCAAAAAAACAAGGGGATGACGTAAACGCAACAGTTGATCAACTTCTAAAATCTTCACAAAAACACCAGGAAGTAATTAGGGAAATGCAAAAAGGACAAAAGGGAGATATACTTTTAAACCTTAGATTTCTAGAACAAAGAGCCAGAGATTTCCAAGAAAGGGTACTTATAATAAAGTCACAGTAACTATTCTTTTGCATACTTTAGAACATTTTTTATATACGCATTTTTAACCATCGTTTAGACTAAAGGAGATCTTTTTTATTCGCTTTTTTAGTTTCTGAATTTTAACTTAAATTTTGAAGCTAAAAAAAATGTTGATCTAATCTGATATAGATATTGATAGTTGACACCATAGTACTAGTGCCATATGCTTTTTCTGGCACTATATCTAGCGTTTGAGACTATTAAGCGTTAAATATATTAAAGCCAAACTAGATATGAAGTGTCCATATTGCGGAAGCAAAGATACAGAAGTAGTAGAGACAAGAGATAGTGAAGATTTAGAAACTATTAGAAGAAGAAGGGAATGTCTAAGCTGTAAAAAGAGATTTACGACCTACGAAAGAATTGAAAACGTTAATCTAATAGTAATTAAAAAGGACACAAGTCGAGAGCAGTTTGACAGAGATAAGTTAAAAAGAGGAATAATTAGATCTTGCGAGAAAACAAAAGTATCTCTTGAGACAATAGAGAAAATAGTAACGGAGATTGAACGAGAGTTAAGAGGTGCCGATTCGGTTGAAATAGAAAGCAAAAAAATCGGCCAAATGGTATCAAGTAGGCTTAAGGCTTTAGATAAAGTTGCGTACATTAGATTTTCTAGTGTGTTTAAAAGGTTTGTTGATGTTGAGGATTTTGAAAAGGAGGTTCAAAGATTAATTAAATGATTAATTAAATAATTATGAAAAAAGTAAAAACTACAACACAATTAGAGGGAATAAGAGAGAAAGTATTTTTAGATAGGTATTCCTTAAAAGATAAAAAGGGAAAACCAACAGAGAAAACTCCAGAAGAGATGTGGAAAAGGGTGTCTAAGGCAATTGCAAAAGTTGAAAAACCCTCTTTAAGAAAGCAATGGGAAAATAAATTTGTTGATGCAATGAGGGATTTCAAATTCGTTCCGGGTGGAAGAGTCTTGGCAGGTGCAGGAACGGGTTATGCAGTTACATTTTATAACTGTTTTGTTATTCCCTCTCCTCCTGATTCCAGAGATGGAATTTTGGATAACTTAAAACAATTGGTTGAAATAATGGCAAGGGGCGGAGGGGTTGGAGTCAATCTTTCATCCCTAAGGCCAAGGGGTGCAAGAGTTAAAAAGGTCAATGGTTTTTCTTCTGGTCCTGTTAATTGGGCAGAGCTTTATTCCATAGCAACCAAAGACATTATTCAACAAGGGGGTTCCCGGAGAGGTGCAACGATGATAATGCTTTGGGATTGGCATCCAGATATTGAGGAATTTATTACAGTCAAGCAGGATTTAAACAAAATAAATGGTGCCAATCTTTCAGTTTGCGCATCAGACAAGTTTATGGAAGCAGTCAAAAAAGACAAAGATTGGGATTTGGTTTTCCCAGACATAACTGACTTGGAATATGATGAAAAGTGGGATGGAATTTTAGATCATTGGAAAAAAATGGGTAAGAAAGTAAAAGTATATAAGACTGTAAAAGCAAGGTATCTCTGGAATTTAATTTGTGAGGCAGCATGGAGGTCTGCTGAACCAGGCCTTGTCTTTATGGAAAGGTACAACAAAATGTACAACAACTGGTATTGGAATACTATAAATTGCGTCAACCCTTGTGTTACCGGCGATACATTGGTAAGCACGACAAATGGATTACAAACCATCAATGAACTTTTCCAAAACAATATGCCTTTTAGGGTTGTGGTAAATGGTAAACATTATTTATCATCACATGTTAAATTTACAGGAGTAAAGCAAGTTTATAAACTAAAAACACGTGAAGGTTATGAGTTAAGGCTGACAAAAGACCACAAAGTATTTACCCAAAAAGGCAAAATAGAAGCAGGTAAGCTTGTCAAAGGAGACAAAATTTTGCTTTCAAGTGGAGGATCTTTTGGAATAAGAGGAACGCTTGATGAAGGAAGAGTTTTAGGATGGTTAGTGGGAGATGGGTCGGTTAAAAAAGACGAAGCAACTCTCTATTTCTACAGACAAGAAAAACAAGAGCTTGCACCCCAGTTTGGCTTGATGGTAAGTAAAATGGTTGATGGTGAAGAGGTAACAACAAGATCTTACTCAATTGCTCCCCAATACATTGATAGCAAAGATGTGGCCATTATTGAATCAACAAGACTTTGGAGAATTGCAAACAGGTATGGTATTACACATAGCAATAAATATATAGTACCAGAGGTAGTTTTTAAAGGCTCGCAAGATTTGCAGAGAGGATTTTTACAAGGTCTTTTTTCAAGTGACGGAAGCGTGCAAGGTAACATACAAAAAGGTGTAAGCGTAAGACTTACTTCTGTAAGCAGGGATCTTCTTGTCAGCACTCAAAGACTGCTTCTTAATTTTGGTATAGTTAGTAAAATTTATAATAACAGAAGACTTGCAGGACAAAGATTTCTTCCTGATGGAAAAGGAGGGAGTAAGCAATATAATTGCAAAGCATATCATGAGCTAGTTGTTTCCAAAACAAGCCTTTCACAATTCGCAGCCTTAATTGGATTTTTGCAGGAAAAGAAACAGGAAAAATTAAGAACACTCCTTTCGCTATACGTAAGAGGACCATACAATCAACCATTTACAGCAACGTTTTCTTCATTAGAAGTTGAAGGAGTTGAAAGAGTTTACGATATAACAGTTTCTGATATTCACAGATTTTCTGCAAACGGTCTTATAGTTTC
>CAZUZF010000014.1:0-20638 GCA_964624955.1 uncultured Gammaproteobacteria bacterium | reverse complement strand
AAAAAGACGTTGGTCTTTTTAGAAAAGATTTAGAAGAGTTATTAGATAAGCTTGAAAAAATACTAACAAATCCCAAAAATATTGTTTTAATTACTATCCCCGATTACTCGATCTCTCCCCAAGTAGCAGGGTTTGATGAAGAAGGTTTATTAAAAACCATTAGGGAATATAACAGAATAATTAAAGACCAAGCAAGTAAAAGAGGACTTAAGATAGCTGATATATTTCCAATTAGTCAGACTATGACAGAAAATGATGATTATATTGAAGATGGCCTTCACCCTTCGAAAAAAGGGTATTTAAAATGGGAAAAAGTAATCTATCCAGTGGTTTTAAGTCTATTGAAAAAATGAAAAAGGAAAATTTTGATTCTTGAGCGCCTAATAAATTACGGCCCTGGAGATGAGAAGATAAAGCTTTCGGATGTAAAAAGATATTGGGATAAGCTTGACCTATTTCCAATAAGAAGACGGCTTTTGGAGTTATTAATATGGGAGAAATACAGATCCTCACCAAGGAACAACAAAGCATTCTTTCTGAAGTGAATAAAAATCAATTTTTAAATAAATTTTACTTCACAGGAGGAACTACGCTTAGCGCTTTTTATCTTCAACATAGAATATTCAAAAGATTTGGACTTTTTTTCAGAAGATGAATTTGATACCCAAATGGTAGTGACCATTTATAGTCTGGGCAATCATTATTGGCTTAAGAACCTATCAAGGATAACATACATACTAAATCCTCCGTAAAATAGAAAAGCAAGAGCCATTACGCTAATCCTAAAAATAGATGGGCGAATAGCTTTATCTAGTGAAGTCAAATTAAGCCAAAGAGTTAATCCCGTATGAACAAACATAGCTATGGCATTTAACACCGCAGCCGTAACCACCAGTTGTAGCGGTTCCCTAAACCCCAAAAGCAATATGACAATTCCTGCTATAACTTGCAGCCATAACACTAAGTAGTAAAGAGGACGAATATTTTTTTCTTTTAGTCTTCCAAAAGCACTCAAAATTACATTCTCAGATAAAATTCTACTGGTTGCATCAAAAACTCCAAGTTGTGTTCCAAATAACGTAACGGCCACAATTAAAAGGAAAAAAGTCCCAACAGCGGGAAAGATCCGCTCTCCGATAATCTGCGCTTCACGGATAACAAAATTTACACCCTGTTCATTTCCTGGTTGTCCAAAGACAACTGCGTAGGAAAGAAGTGAAAGAAGCAGTATGGTTATCGATCCAGTGAGCCAAAAGATCACAAAGTGCTCGATATTAATATTTTTCCACCACACCTTAAACCCATGAATATTTTCATAAGTTGCTTCAAATTTACTTCCCGTAATACTAACATCCTCACTTTTTCCGGTAAGAAGGCTTGTAATTCTGCCTGCATATTTGCCCATACCATACCCTTTCTCTTTAACATAAAAGGATTGAGCTAAATTAAGGTTGCCTCCTGCGCCAGCATAGGCCAGTGCTGCCAAAAAGGTAGCAATGGAAATGCCAGCGGGTAAAAATAAAAAACCCTCACCAATTCCAACAGTTCCCTGGGCAAGCGCCGTCCAATTCTCTGGCTTGGCAAGAATAATGCTTAAGATAAAAATTGAAGGAACACCGATTGTGATAATAGCTCGTTGAAGTGCTTCTACTGTTTTATACAGAACTGGTCCCAACGAGAGGATTATTCCAATTAGAATTAAAAGTATAATCGCCAAATAGTGTGAATCCTCAACTCCGGCAATCGTACTCATAAATTTAGCAGATGATGCAATTATTCCCGGCCACATCCAGGGAATAAATGTTGACAAAAGAAACCAGAATGAGATTAACCGTAATTTTCTAGCCAGTCCTACAAAGATACTTTCACCGTGAGCTAATGCGTACCGTTCAATTTCCATATTCATGAAAAATTGGAACGTTATCCCAAGTAAAGCTCCCCAAATAATACCCAGTCCGTAGTTTGCGCTAAGATAGGGCCAAAGAATAACTTCGCCGCTTCCTAAACCCAGTGCCAGAAGAATAAAACTCGGGCCAATTAATTTCCTTAAAGATAGAGGCTGCGGTAGGGAATTTGTGGATAATGGTTTAAGAGACATTAATTAATTATATTAATCCAATTGATACTTTGACAATAGATACATCTAGAAAAGCTGCCGACCTTGGATACATCCTGTAGCTTCGTTATCCAGGATGCTCCGCGCGATAGACGACATTATAACCTATTTTATTCAAGAATTCTTTTAAAAACTATTGATTTATAATATTTTACGAACTTATCAAATTTCCAATATTAAGATTTTCTATCTGTTGCGGCTTAATGCAAGGTTTTATTATTAACTTATTGTATAATATAGGACATGATTCAAAACCGTAAGTTAATAGTTATCCCCATAGTTCACACTAAAGCTGACTTTGGACAACTCGGCCAAAGAATGAATATCGATGACGAAGTGCAAGATATGGCAAGGCAATATTGGAATGGAGTATTTGACTTTGTCCAAAGTTTGCCAGTAGATTTTTCATCTCTTCGAGTTTACCAAGACGGACTTCCAGATACGGGAGATGATGATGTCTCACTAGTTGTAGAAAAAGCTCAAACACCCAACTATGAAGTAATTCGTTGGTTGAGAGACAAAGGGGCACATATTGTCGGAACAGAAGATAAAGGTCTTTTGGTTAGACAATACAATCTTCTTCAAGCCATTTTAACTACCGATCCAATCGAAGATGAAGACGGGTACATAAACGCCCGCCTAGAATATAGGAACGAAACTCCTATACTTTCTCAGCAACGCAATATTTATATTACCCAGAGAGTCAAAGACACTCTCCCCGAAGGAGGAACAGGAATTTTATTTATTGGCTTAGCGCACGAAGTTAAAAAAATGCTAGAAAAAGAGATGAACATAGTGGAACCTCCAGAAACGTTATTAGGATCCTCAACTGAATCCTTACAAAGGAAAATCCACGCCGAGAGATCATAGGCAACAATGCATTCTGCTGTGGATCTCGGTCTAGACCCGTTTAGTCATTATAACTTAATTGGAAATAGCCGTTGCTTCTATTTCTATATCAATTCCCTCAATCGGTGATAGAGCTTGGACTGAAATTTTTGTAGGTTCTTGTCCATAAGTAAAATATTGTTTGTAAATTTCATTAATTGATGCTCTATCTTTGGGATTTCTAAAATAAATAACAATTTTTACAATATTATCCATTGAGCTGCCACTTTGCAACAAAAGATATTTAATATTCTCCATTGCTCTTTTAGTTTGTTTTTTAATATTGCCTGGAATAATTTTGCCTGTTTTTAAATCTACTGAAAGCTGACTGCTTAAGAAGATGAAGTTTCCAGCTTTAACTACATGACTAAATCCTGTTGTCGGTTTTTTAATTCCTGGTATATCAATAACCTGCTTTTTCATAATTTGGCTGCAGAGCTTGGATTCGAACCAAGATAACATCCTCCAGAGGGATGCGTACTACCGTTATACGACTCTGCAACGCAATACAATTTTACTAAACTTAATGTCAAAAAGCTAATTTATCTTATGTCGCACAATAATTTTAACACTTTTCAAAAGGGGAGTAGATTTTGTAAAATGGTAACTTGTGGTACAAAATAAAAATCTTCTTATTATAGCTTTAATCGCAATTGTAAATGCGCTAGGTTATGGAATAATAATACCAATCCTCTACTCTTACTCTGTAAAATTTGGCCTCTCTGATTTTCAAAATGGCTTACTATTTTCTCTTTTTTCTATTTGCCAATTTTTGTCTACTCCCTTAATCGGAAGATTATCTGATAAATACGGAAGAAAACCTCTTTTAATAATTTCTCTAATTGGAACAACTGTTTCATTTTTTATGACAGCTTTTGCCCCAAATGCCATTATTTTATTCTTGGCAAGAGCATTAGATGGAATAACAGCGGGAAATATTCCTGTTGCTTCTGCTGTAATATCCGATACAACAGAGCCAAAAGATAGGGCTAGAGGATTTGGAATAATTGGAGCTTCATTTGGCTTTGGTTTTATCTTTGGTCCTGCAATTTCTGCCCTAACTGTTGGTTTTGGAGAATCTATACCTTTTATTATTGCTGGTATTGTAACTTTGATTGCGGTAATCCTTACCCAAGTCTTCCTACCTGAAACAAATAAGCATTTAGGAGAAGTTAAAAAGGCAAAACTATTTGATATTCCAAAACTTATTCATGCAGCAACTGATCCAAGTGTTGGACCAACTTTACTTATAATGCTTGTTTATTCTTTTTCTTTTGGCATGCTTATTTATGCATTTCAACCATATTCTGTAAAAGCACTGCATTTGTCTGCAAATGAGATATCAGCTCTGTTTACTTTATTTGGTGTTGTAGGATTTGTCACCCAGATTTTGATTTTGCCAAGGATAACAAAGTTTTTGGGAGATAAAAAAACTTTTAGATTCTCCCTTACCTTAATGGCCCTGTCATATTTAGGTATGTTTTTGATTACGAATCTTTTCTTATTTGTTGTTCTTTCAATTCTTTTTGGTTTTTCCAACTCATTTGTACAGCCACTTATTCAAACAATTCTTTCCAAAGAAACTGATGAGAAGTCTCAGGGTTCTATCATGGGAATAAGCGCTTCTTATATGAGCATTGGAACAATAGTTGGTCCAATTGCAGGTGGTGTTATTGCAACAGTTGGAATAGCTTACCCTTATTTTGCAGGAGCAATAGCCACTTTAGTTTGTCTATTGCTTACTACACAAATACTTAGAAAAGGAATTAAAAAAGAGTCTGCTTTTTAACTTTGGAGGTTTTTTACAAAAAAATCTTTGCCGTAAATTTGATTTAACTCTAAAATACCAATCCCTGATTCTTTCCCAGTCATTAGAAAAAATATTGTCTTAAATGAAATGTCTTCTTTTGTGCTAAATTGTTTTATTGCATTAAGTAGATTTTCATCATCCCATTTGTCATTTAATTTTTCATTTAAAAACATAAGCAGTTTTTTTGCAATTTCTTTTTCCTTACTTGTTTTATCTCTAGAAGGATTTTTACTTACTAGTTTTCTAAAATCCAAAAGAGTTTTCATTCTTGAAGAAGCTGCTTTAACAATCTCTCTTGCGCTTTTTTCTTTAAGAACTTCCAAGACCTCTTTATCATCTTTATATGTATAAAACCCTTCAAGCCTTTTATCCAAGTCTTTAATTGTCCTTATCCATACCCCGTTTAACCATTCAAGTTTGGTTTGATCAAATATTGGATTGGCTGTATTTATATCTTCAATTTTAAAAAGCTCTATCATTTCATCCAAAGATAGTTTCTCCCTATCTCCCCCAGGATTCCAGCCAAGTAGGGCCATATAATTTAAAACTGTTTCTTTTAGATACCCTTCATGCCTATAATCCAAGGCTGATTTTGCACCGTGTCTTTTAGAAAGCTTTGTTTTATCAGATCCCAAAATTACAGGAAGGTGAACAAATTTAGGAGTTTCCCATCCA
This sequence comes from uncultured Gammaproteobacteria bacterium, assembly GCA_964624955.1. GTDB lineage: Bacteria > Patescibacteriota > Microgenomatia > Levybacterales > UBA12049 > JACQHJ01. The sequence continues at coordinate 15,149 of CAZUZF010000014.1, read as the reverse complement.
AAGCTTTCATATAAATATAAATGCTTGGGAGTAGAAGAAATCCACTCTTCACCTCTAAATACATGGGTAATTTCCATTAGATGATCATCAACAACATTTGCCAAATGATAGGTTGGGTATCCATCTGATTTTTGGATTACAAAATCTTCAACGTCTTTTCCTTTGAAGCTAATCTTTTTATTTCCAACCAAATCAGTCCATTCAAAGGTTTTTTCATCAGGTACATTAACATAGATCGCATTGTCTTTTTCGTAAGCTAAGTTTTTATCAACAAGTTCTTTTGCATGTTTTTTATAAATTTCAAGCCTTTCTGATTGAAAGATAGGTTTTCCATCCGGTTCAATTTCAAGCCATTTAAGGATTTCAATTAAAGCTTCAATTGATCCCTTAACCAGTCTTTTTTGGTCAGTATTTTCAATTCTTAAAATAAACTTTCCTTTGTTTGCCTTTGCAAAAAGATAGTTAAAAAGTGCTGTTCTTGTTCCTCCTATATGCTGGATGCCTGTGGGGCTTGGGGCAAACCTAACTTTGACCATATGCTTGCATTGTACAGTAATCTTTTTCTATACTCAATATATGTTCACCCTTACAAATGCAAGCAAAGACGTAAAGGCAATTTTAAAATGGGCAATTATTTCAATTATTTTAATTACACTTGCCTTTGCCATTTTTAGAATTGGAATGGTTATAAAAGAAATGCTTTACCCCACCCCACTTCCTGCTCCAACAGTTTTATTTGGAAAACTACCAGGACCAACTTTTCCAAAAAATAAAGTGGAAGATGATTTTACCTACAAGATACAAACCATTTCGGGGAGCTTGCCTGAAATTTATCCTCAGGCGAGAATTTATACAATTGCTTTGCCAAAACCTGATTTATTAGCTTTAGACAAAGCAAAATCTAAAGCCAAAGCAGCAAGATTTAACAATGGCCCATACAAAGTATCCGATATTGTCTATGACTTTAGTACAACTAAAGGGGATTTAGTTAAAACCTTAAGAATTAATATTGAAGATTTTAATTTTGAAATAACCAGTAATTATTTAGAGGATAGTGATTTAATTTCAGGAAGAAATATCCCTGATGAAAAAAATGCAATAGAAAAAGCCTCTGACTTTCTTTCTTTAATGGGATACTCCTCCACTGATTTAGACTATGAAAATCCATTGGTTAATTTTTTTGATATTGACAATGGTAATTTTGTAAAAGCAACAAGTCTTTCTAATACAAAGCTTGTGCAGGTTAATTTTTTCAAACAATATATAGATGATTTAAATGTTTATAACGAAATACCAACCGAAAGTAATGTAAACGTACTGCTTGGGACAAATGCAGAAATTGTTGGAGTAACTTTTGTTAACCAAATGGTTTCAGACGAATACTCAACCTACCCTCTAAAAACAATTGGGGAGGCTTTTGATGAGTTAAAAAACAAAAAAGCTTACATTGCCTCATATTTTGGGACTCAAAAGCAGGTTAAAATAAACGATGCTTCCCTTGCATATTATATAGAAAAGAACGAAAAGGATTTTGTCTATCCAATAATAGTTTTTACTGGAAGTGACGGGTTTTACGCTTATATATCAGCCATTAGGGATGAATGGATAAGAAACTAAGGTTATTGTCAACCAGCTCCAAAAGCTTTTGCGTATCTAAAAATCTGTCTTCGCTTCCCATAATGACTATAATAATTGTTCTTCCTTTTTCAATCTTAGAAGTTACCAAGACCTGTCCTGCTTCCTCTGTATAGCCAGTTTTTACTCCATTTACACCATCTATTCCTAAGAGCTCATTTAGATTTTCAAGCCTATAGATAAAATTTCCTGTTGCATCCGTTATATACTTTTCTCTAGTTGCAACAATCTTTTTAATTAAAGGATTTGCTACTGCAAAAGAAGCAAGTCTTGCAAGATCAAACGCTGTTGTGTAATTTTGGTTATCCAGTAACCCTGCAGGATCTCCAAAGTGCGTGTTTAAAAGCACAAGTTCATTTGCCTTTTTGTTCATGCTATCAATAAATTTGGCATATCCTTGAGGATGATTTTGGGCAATTACGTAGGCTGCATCGTTGGCTGATGGAAGAAGCATTGCGTAAATTAAGTTTTCCAATGTTAGTTTTTCCCCTACTTTAAGTCCAATTATCGAGCCTTCCCTGCTTGCGATTTTTACCGTTAGTATATCTTGTGGCTTAAAATAATCTAAAGCAACAAGCGAGGTCATTAGCTTTGTAGTTGAGGCTGGTGAAAATCTTAAATCAGGATTTTTGGAATACAAAACTATTTTTGAGTCAGCATCCATTATTATCGCACCAGTTGCGCTAATTTTGGGTATAAATGTTTGTTTTATAACAGGATACTCAAAGCTTTTTGAAGTGTTAACAGGTTGACTTAAAACGTAATTTTTCTCTATCCAAATCTTTAGTAATTGATTTAATATAAAAATAATTAAAAACCCACTAAATAAAAAAACGGGTAAAAGAAAGTAAATTCTGGTTAGTCTATCTTTTAGAAGAAAGTCTTTCATCAACTCTTTCCATATCTCTGACAAACATGCTTGCTTCCCTGACATTAGAAAGCCCTAATATTTGCATTGTCATTCTCTCTGCTCCAAAAGCAAATCCTCCTTCAGGCGCAACCCCGTATCTAAAAGCTTCTAAAAACATAGAGATTTTTTTGGGATCCATTTTCCATTCTTTTACATGTTTTAACAGCTGGTCGTAATCGTTGATTCTTCTTCCTCCGGACAACCATTCAAGGCCTTTGCAGAGTAAATCCATACCCTCATTAAACTCTGGATTTTTAGGATTTGGGTAGACATAAAACGGCTTGGTTTTAGTAGGATAGCCGTAGATAAAGACAAAATCTGAGTTAGTTTCTTTTTTTATAATCTCACAGATTTCCCTTTCATCTTCAGGATTTAAATCTTTTTGATTTCTAATATCGCGTTTTGAATGTTTAAATATTTTCTCCTGTGCTTCGGAAAGACTGATTGAAGGAGTTTTATTGGTCATAACGGGCAAAGTTGCCTTAAACATAGAAAGCTCTCTCACACATTTTTCCCTAACTTCATTTAATATGTACTTAACAACATTTTCAGCCATATCCCTGACATCTTCCCAGGAATCTATAAAAGCCATTTCAGCATCCAGAGAAACAACTTCAGCAAGATGTCTTGTGGTAACAGAGGGTTCTGCTCTAAAGATCTTGTTTACGCTAAAAACTCTTTCAAAGGCAGACATAACAATCTGTTTATAAAGCTGTGGACTCTGGGAAAGGTATGCTTTATGGTTAAAATAGTTAACCTCAAATACTTCTGCTCCCCCCTCTGCAACAGCCGGAGCAATACTTGGTGCCTGGAATTCAAAAAAATCATTTTGTTTTAGAAATTCTCTAAATGAATCTATAATAACTTCCTGGACCTTAAAAATAGCCTGGATCTTAGGATGCCTAAGTGTTAATGCTCTGTGGTCAAGAAGCGTTGGCAATTCAAGGTTTAAATCTTCTCCTCCCATATCAAATGGCAGAGTATCAGCCTTTGAGATTATTTTAATGCTGACAGCCTCAAGCTCAACGTTTCCGCTTTCAATATCTTTGTTAACAGCACTTTCCGGCCTTTGATTCACTTTACCCTCAATTTCAACCACATATTCTGGCTTTATCTGCCGGGCTTCTTTATAAGCTTGCTCTGAAACTTTTGGATTAACTACAACCTGAATAATGCCGCTTCTATCCCTAATATCCAAAAATATGAGCTTTCCGTGGTCTCTTCTAAGCCTCACCCAGCCTTGTATTAATATACTTTTACCTATATGTTCTGCCGATTTGGAGGCTAAGACTCTTTGTTCCATCATCTCTAAATGATACCACTTGACATATATCCTTGACAAGCTGTTGAGCTAGTGATATGCTTCTATATTGTGAGTATTACTTTGAACTTATTTTCCAAGAGATTTAATATGTAACTTCCGTATGGAAGCCAATTTTATTGTGCTTCCAAAAAGGAAGTTTTTTTGCGGCAATTTATAAATATGAGCATACAAGAATTAGGAGAAACATCACAACCTGTTACAAAAAGGCTATTAAAAACTTATAGAAAGACACTTCAAGGTCTTGGGGTTGATGTAGAGGATATTAGAAGACATGAGAGATACATGTCTGATCCCCAAGAAAGAGCCCAACGAGCAGCTTTGGAGGGAACAGTTGATGAGGATTATGCGCTTACTCACGAAGATGTCAGCGGTTTAACATCTCATCTCGCAAACCAGACCGATTCAATACGTTCAAGTGTACCAAGTTTAAATGGAAGAATACCTCTCATAGCTGAGGGTCTCAAGCAAATTGGAAAATGTGGTACGCGTGCTGCAAGACAAGCTAGAGGAGGAGTTGTTCCTGACGCAATTGCAAAAGCAGCTCAAGCAGTTGAAATCGTTTCAGATTTCAGAGCTCAAAGGGGAGAGCCAGTACCAGTTTTTAGTGGAAATGGAAAAAGGGGTTAATTTTTTCTTAAATCCTTAATCTTAAGTTGCAATCTCTTATTTCCATTCCATTCATTAACATCGATTGTGTAAGCTACATCAATATTGTCTCCAATTTTGATTGAATTTAACTCTCCCATTCCAAAAGCAATAGCTTCAATCCAAAAGTTTGATATTCTTGATGACAAGTTTAATTTAAGGTGTTTTCCGTCTTTTCCAACTAATTTAAGACTTTCAACTTTAAGGTTTTTTGTAGTAAATATAGGTTCTGAGTTTGCCATACCAAAAGGCTTAAGTTTTTGGATAAGATAAAAGGTATTAAAATTAATAAAATTAACTGGTAACTCTAAATCAATATTTAAAACTCTTTCCAAATGGTCTTTTTTTATTAGTTTTGAAGCTAGCTTATATAGTTTTTGTTCTAAAAGGTCTAGTTTTTGGGTCTCAACTGTAAATCCAGCTGCCATTGGATGCCCACCCACATCAACCAATAGATCTGACGCTTGTCTTAAAAACTCAATAATATTAAACCCTTTAACGCTTCTTACTGAAGCTTTACTATAAATTTTTCCTTTAGAAATGACAATTGAAGGCAGGTAATATTCTTCAACAAGTCTTGACGCAACAAGACCAATTACTCCCTCTTTATATTGGCCATCAGCTATAAAAAGAAGCTTATTAACCAGTTTTTCTTTGGCTTTATTTTTTGCATGCATTAAGGCTTCTAAGGTATACTGTTGTCTTTCAAGATTTGTATCAGAAAGGCTTCTGGAAAGAGTAATTGCCCTTTTTTCATTGGTTGTGCAAATAAGTCTTAATGAATCCATAGCGCTTGATAGTCTTCCCATTGCGTTTAGCCTTGGAGCAATAATATGGCCAATCTCATAAACATCAATTGTATCTTTTTCTACTAACGCACTTTTAAAAAGGCTTAATAGGCCTATTCTTTTAGTTTTTCTTAAAGCCTGCAGGCCAAAGTAAACCAAAACTCTATTAGCATTAGTTAAAGGAACTAAATCTGCAATTGTGGCAAGACAAACAAGTTCTAAATGATTGTCTTGACTACTTGTCTTAAGTTGTCTTGAAAGTAAATATGCAACCGCTGCTCCACAAAGAAGGGTTGTATGCACGATTGAGTAGGCATTTGGTTTTTTGTTAGAAGGTGCATGATGGTCTGTAACAATAACATCGATCCCTTTTTTGTTTGCATACTCAATAGCTTTATTTGCAACAACGCCATTATCAACTGTAATTATTAAGTCAATTTCTGGATATGTTGTAAGTAGATTATCTATTCCTTTAATTGAAAGTCCATACCCTTCCTCAATTCTACTTGGTATATAGGGAGTAACATTTGCCTTTAAACCGTTAAGGGTTTCCCAAAGTATTGCACTCCCACAAATTCCATCTACATCATAATCGCCAAAAACAATTATTTGTTTTTTATGAATAATTGATTTTTTTATCCTCTCAATTGCTTTTTTTAAGTTCTTTTTATCAATTTTTACACTCTCTATAGTTACATCAGAAAGATTTGGAGACAAAAATTTATCTCTTTGCCCTCTTGTGGTAATTCCCCTATTTTCTAAAAGAATATTAAGTAATTCATCCTCTGTTAATTTAGTAGCTTTGTTTAAAATATTCCATTTCTTCATAAATGCTTTTTTAAAGTTTTCTTTGCTATACTATAGCAAGAGAGAGTCTATGATTCCAGATGAAGTTTTAAAGATTTATAAACAACTTGAACAAACAGGTTTTCAAGCTTTTTTTGTAGGAGGATGTGTTAGGGATCTTTTATTAAAAAGAGAAGTTAAAGACTGGGATCTAACTACAAACGCAACTCCGGATGAGATTTTAAAGATATTTAAAGATGGCTTTTATGACAATGTCTTCGGAACAGTTGGAGTTACTTACGAACTAAAAGATATTAAAAAGGTCGCAGAGGTAACTACATTTAGAACCGAACAAAGCTTTTCTCCAACTCATAAACCTGAAAAAATTGCTTGGGGAAAAACAATAGAGGAAGATCTGCAAAGAAGAGATTTTACAATTAATGCTATTGCCTTAAGACTTATTGGTAAATCAAATTCGTTTGAAATGATTGATCCATATAATGGTAGATTTGATTTAAAGAAAAAACTGATAAAAGCAGTGGGAATTGCTAGCCAAAGATTTAAGGAAGACGCATTAAGACTACTACGTGCTATAAGAATTGCAACGGAACTTTCATTTAAAATTGAAAAAACTACGTGGGAAAAAATTGTTGAAGATGCCTTACTTTTGGAACACATCTCAAAAGAAAGAATACAAATAGAACTCTTAAGAATATTAAAATCAGATAATGCATATGACGGTGTAATACTTTTGTATAAAAGCACACTTTTAAAATATATAATTGGCGAACTGCTAGAAGGAATTGGTGTTTCACAGGCAAGGCCCGGAAGACACCATACAGAAGACGTCTTTACCCATAACTTACTCTCTCTTAAATTCTGTCCCTCTAAAGACCCAATTGTAAGGTTTGCAACTTTAATCCATGATGTTGGAAAACCAAGGGTAGTGGGAAAAGATGAAAAGGGTTTTGTTATTTTTCACAATCACGAAATGGTTGGAGCACAAATGGCGGATGAAATTTGCCAAAGACTTAAGTTTTCAAAAAAAGATAGAGAAAAAGTTGTAACTTTGGTGAGATGGCATATGTTTTCTGTTAACGAAAATCAAACTGATGCTGCTATAAGACGATTTATAAGAAAAATAGGCGTTGAGAATGTAGCCGATATGATGGATTTAAGAGTTGGAGACAGACTGGGAGGGGGAACACAGAAAGCAGTTAGCTGGAGACTAAAACTTTTTAGACAAAAAATAGAAAACGAGCTTAAACCTGCTCCTTTTTCAATAAATGATCTAAAAATAGATGGAAATGATATAATGGAAAAACTACGGATAAAACCTGGTCCCAAAGTTGGGGACATATTACAGAAATTATTTGAAGAGGTAGATGACGATTTATCAAAAAATAATAGAGAATATCTCCTCAGCCGCATAAAGGACCTTGCCTAATCTGTTAGTAATTTTATGTTTCAAAAAGTTTTGGAAGTCAAAAACCTGACTAAAAAATTTGGCAAGTTTACTGCCGTTGATAATATCTCTTTTGATATTAGAGAAGGAGAGATATTAGGTTTGCTTGGCCCAAACGGAGCAGGAAAGACAACAACTATTCACATGCTTTTGGATGTCATGGATCCAACAAGTGGAACAATTTCGTATTTTGGGAAACCGCTAAAACAAGGAAGAAGCGAAATACTTAAAAACGTTAACTTCTCATCTGCCTATATTTCACTCCCTTGGCTTTTTACAGTTGAGGAGGTCTTAAGAGTTTACGCAAACCTTTACGAAGTACCAAATAAAGAATATAGAATTTCTAGACTACTGGCTGAATTTGAAATTGAGGATTTGAGAAAAAAACATGTCTATATGCTTTCAGCCGGAGAAAAAGCAAGGCTTTTACTTACCAAAGCTTTTATAAACTACCCAAAGATTATTTTGTTAGATGAACCAACTGCATCCTTAGATCCTGATATTGCAACAAAAATAAGAGAGTTTTTAAAAAAACAGCAAAAAGAATATAACGTGTCAATGCTTTTTACCTCGCACAACATGACAGAGGTTGAGGAAATGTGTGACAACATTGTCTTTTTAAACAAGGGAAAGATCATTGCCCGTGATAAACCTGAAAATCTATCCAAGCAGATTCCTCAGTCTGAAGTTGAATTTATCACCAAAAATATACAAAAGGCTAAAAGATTTTTAAATAACCAAAAAATATCTTTTTCCCAAAACAAAAATAGTTTTAGGATAACTTTTAAAACAAAAGATATTTCAAGATTTTTAACTTTAATGACAAGTGAAAATATTGAATATGAGGATATAAGCATAAATAAACCAAACTTGGAGGATTATTTTCTTAAAGTTTCAGAAAGGAGGACTGCATGAACTTAAAAAGAGTAACGGCAATGGTCCAGAGATATTACTATAACGTAAAACACAGTTACGATAGGCTAACTGATATGTTTTACTGGCCTTTAATGGATCTTTTGGTCTGGGGGCTGACAGGACTTTATTTTGCAAAACTTTCTAACGATTCTATCCATGCAACAACGATTTTACTTACAGGGATAATCTTTTGGATTGTTACCTGGAGAGCGCAATATGAGATAACAACTAATCTTTTATCTGAAATGTGGGATAGAAACCTTATTAATATTTTTGCATCTCCTCTTACTGTCTATGAATGGGTTAGTGCTGTAATTATCTTTGGAGGATTAAAAATGATAGTAAGTCTATTTTTCTCTGCCCTGGTTGCATTTTTGCTTTACCAATATCAGTTTTTCCAATTTGGTCTTTGGCTTTTTCCAATTGTAGTAAACCTGGTCATTACAGGCTGGGCAGCAGGATTTATCGTTGCCTCTATCATTATTAGATGGGGAATGAAAGTCCAAACAATAGCCTGGGCAGGAGTGGCTTTAATAGCACCTTTTTCAGCTCTATACTATCCCCTTTCAATTTTGCCTGACTGGGCGCAAAAGGTAGCTTTGATCTTTCCCTCAAGTTATATTTTTGAAGCAATGAGACAGCATATTTTTACAAACACAATCTCTTTTGAGAAAATTGTGATAAGCTTTGCATTAAATATATTATTTTTGGTATTATCAATTTGCCTATTTGTTTTTGCTTTTGGTAAGGCAAAAAAAATTGGCTTAGGGAATTTAATCTAAAAATGGATAAACAAAAGCTACAAGAAGAACTAAAACAATCAATGCTTGCTAAAAACGAACTTAAAACCTCAGTTTTAAGACTTCTTCTATCAGCCATTAACTACTACGAAATCCAAAAAGGAGGGGCAGGATACGAAGCTAACCAAGAAGATGTATTATCGGTTATCCAGTCTCAGGCAAAACAAAGAAGAGACTCAATTGAGGAATATAAAAAAGCAAACCGTCTGGATCTTTCCGACAAAGAACAAAAAGAGCTGGAAATTTTACAAACTTATTTACCACAACAGCTTACAGAAGAAGAGCTAAAAAAACTTGTTGACGAAGCAATTTCAAAGACTGGCGCTTCAACAATTGCCGATATGGGAAAAGTTATGGGTGCTTTAATGCCAAAAGTAAAAGGGAAAGCAGACGGCTCAATGATCAGTAACCTCGTAAAACACGCTCTCAGTTGACTTTAAATATTTTTTAGCTATAATTCCCTACTATGGAATCCGGGTTAAGACAACGCAGACACCACATCCTTTAAGATTAGAACATCCCTTGCACCCCGAGAAGGGATCAACTGTTGAGGAAAGAAGACGAGCAAATATAGCAAATCTAGAAACGAAACTTAACGATCCAGCAATAAGATCATCATTTACTGAAAGATAACTGGAAAGAAGAAAAAGAAAACTAGATGAACTTAAATACGTAGATCGATATGGTAGATTTGGAAGAGGACGATTTTAATGATTTCTTCTTCTATTTATCAAATCCTGCCAGACAACTAAGATTGGGGCAGCATTAAAGATTGAAGAATATGTTCCACTTATTATTCCAATAAGTAAAGCTACTACAAACCACCTTATACTCTCTCCTCCAAATAAAAGTAGGGCAAATAAAACCAGAATTACTGTTAAAGATGTATTAAAAGATCTATCCAGAGTTTGCAGTATTGAATCATTAACTGTTTCTTCAAAGTCAGTTCCTCCCATTCTTTTAAGATTTTCTCTGATTCTATCAAAAACAACAATTGTGTCATGGACTGAAAAGCCAATAACTGTTAGTACGGCTGTTACAAAAAGACTGTCAATTTCAACGCCGAAAAAATGTCCTAAGATTGAAAATAATCCAATTAAAACCAGTACATCATGGATTAAAGCGATAATTGCAGCAATTCCAAATCTGAAACTGCTTGTTGGTTTTGGCACTTTTCTAAATGACCAAGTAATGTATAAAACAATTAAAAGTGAGGAAATGCCCAAAGCTTTTACTGCATTTAAAGTAGTTTCTGACCCAATTGTAGGACCTACTGTCTCATATTGTGACTGTTTAAATTCTCCTACCCTTGCCTTAAGATCTTCTATTAAAAATGTATCTTCTTTTTCTGTTATCGGTCTTGTCCTTATAAAAACATCTTTTTGTGATTTCTCAACACTGGCTACTTTTATTTTTTTTTCATTAAATATGTCTTTAATTCCCTGAATTTGCTTATCCGTCACATTTTTCTCAAATGTTAGAGTAAGCCTTGATCCTCCTGTAAACTCAATGGAAAGATTAAGTCCATAAAGAAATAAGGAGATAAGACCAGGAATGATAATTATTGTTGAGATAATAAAAAACCAATATTTTTTGCCTATTATATTCATATTGCCTATAAACTTATCTGTAAACTAATCTTAAAAATGTTCTGGTTATTACAATTGCCGAAAACATTGAAACCAAAACACCTATTGCCAAAACCAATGCAAATCCCCTAACAATACCTGTTCCAAAAGAGTAAAGAACAAAACACGTAATTAGAGTTGAAATATTTGAATCCCTAATTGAAGTCCATGCTCGTAAAAAACCAAGTTCTATTGAGACTTCCCTTGGTTTTCCTGCCCTTAACTCTTCTTTCATTCTTTCAAAGATTAAAATATTGGCATCAACTGCCATGCCGATTGAAAGAATAAAACCTGCAATACCTGATAAAGTTAATGTTATTCCATAAGGAGTTACTGAACTTAATTTAAAGATTGCAAGATTAAAAAGGGTGTATAAAACAAGTGCAACGGAGGCTACCATACCAAGTCTTTTATATAAAACACTCATAAAAACTACTATTATTACAAACCCGATAATTCCCGCAAAAAGGCTTTTTTCCAAAGATGCTACTCCAAGTGTTGGGGCAATAACGCTTGAGGATAAAATCTTTAAAGGAACTGGCAGTGCTCCTGCATTTAACTGTGTACTAAGCTGATTAGCTGTCTCAACTGTAAAGTTTCCTGTTATAACAGCATCTCCTGTAAGTATTGCCTGCTGCACTGTTGGTTGTTCGATTAATTGGTTATCCAAAACAATAGCAACTGGTTTTCCAATATTTCTTTTTGTAATCTCGGCAAATTTTTTGGTTCCCTCTTGAGTAAACTGAAGTTGCACCTGTGGTTTTCCAGTGTTTGTGTCAAAAGAAACAGAGGTTTGCTTAATATCTGCTCCTGTTAAATTGGTTTGTATAAATTGGGGCGGTACGGAGGGTGATGCAGTTTGAGCGGAAGGACTTGCCTCTTGTTCCCAAAAAGTAAGCTGGGCAGTTGTTCCAATTAAGCTTCTTACTTTTTGGGTATCTGTTAGTCCTGGAAGCTCAACTATTATTCTATGATCCTTATTTACAACAGAAGTTTGAACTATTGGTTCAGAAACCCCAAAAAGATTGACTCTTTTCTCAATTACAACTTTTGCACTTTCCAAAGCGGATTTTCTTTGGGCCTCACCTATCTTTGCCATGTCAGCTTGTAAAACAAGACTTGTTCCGCCTTCCAAATCAAGACCTTTTCTAAAAGTTAATTCTTTGGTGATACTTAGTTTTTGAAAGACAATGTTGGGATTTACGTTTCCAATTTTAGGCAGGTTAACAAATAGCGAAAAAAATGTTAAACCAATAATCAACCACAACAGGTATCGAGGTTTTTTTATCATGAAAGCATACTTTCTTCATCACCTATAAGCATCACTCTTGAGCCAGAAAGAATGGATAGTATAAACGGATCTCTTTTTTTCTTTCTAAAATCAAACTCTTCTTCTGTCATAACAGTATAGTTTATTTCAGTTGTAAGTCTTTTCTCTTCTTCCCTAACTAGTAATGCTAGTTCTGGTAAAACCACTGTTCCAACTACCAATAAATCTACCTCATCGCTTTGTTCTTTTATTTTTCTTAAAAAACGGCCGGAAAACATAGCATATTTTATTTTACCAAGTTTTACCTTGTTTTTGAGAATTTGTTCACCAAGACCGATGTTTTTGGAGCCGATTCGAAGAAGATCAAAGTAGAATGGATAGTTTTTAGAAAGTGAATAATAAACTCTGTTTGCCCTTGGCTCTTTGTTTAAAATTCCCTTTTTTTCTAAAAAGGCAAGTTCCCTTCTGACCGCGTTTATCTCATCCTTCGTTCTTCTGACAAGTTCTCTGACGTGGAACATTTCAGTTGCGTTTGCCAAAAAAACGTTCAAAAGCTTTACCCGAGATTTTGATGTAATAAGATCTGAAAACATATTTTGTTCTTTTTATAAGTATAGCGTTTGGGGATACTATACAACAATAGTTTGAAATTGTAAATATTACACTACTTTACACTAAATTCACCATCTGTAGCCAAAACTTCAAACCAGATAAGTCCTCTATTGAATTTTATTTCGTTGCCTTTGGTATCTGTAAGAATGGTTCTTGCAGTTCTATTTTGTTTTTTCCAGGTTGCGTTAATTCTTTCTCCGTTTTTAAATACAACCGCCTTACCAGTTCCTTTGGTCTGATATAAAAGGTGTACATTGTTCTCATAACCGTCATTGGCATTGGATTCCTTCATCAGCAAAATGACTACATTTTTTGCGCTTAATTGTTTTTTGTTATTAAGATCTTGATGTGGTTTTCCTCCGTTACTGCGAAGATAATTGTTTGTCTTTGGATCATAGTTCCAATCAACTCCATACTTAGGATTGTCCCAGAAAGCAAGATGGATAGACTGGGAAGTTGGCCTCTCTGACACTGGCAAATCATCTTCAAACTTATACTTAACAAATTTCTCATCCCAAGCCGTACCCTCTTCATTGACGTTTGTCAGCTTTCTTTGGCTTTTCGCATAGTTCCAAAGCTTAGTCAGTGTTGAGTACATTGTATGCTCTGTGGCAACAGTTCTTCCAAGCCTATCATAGTCTCTCCAAAATGTTGGGAAACCTATGGAGAACTGGTTTAAATCGTTATAACCTGTCCAGCCGTAGTCTGTAAGCTGGGATAATGCGTCGGCTGGTCCTGGCTGGTTTGCTCCTCCAACGTGAGCATATAAAGGAAAGTCTGCGTATTCAGAGGCAAAGTCAACAAAGTACGTTCTGGCAGATCTCACAGGACCTATTTGCCCGCTGTCCTGGCAATAGTACATTGCAAGAAATCTTGTAATTCCACCTTCTGCTACCACCTCATAGATAACATCTGCGCCTGTTAGTCCTGACTGGGGTCTTGATTCCTCGTGGTTTTCTATCATCACACCCAAAGGTCTGTGGCTTTGCCACCAGGCTTCCTGCTGTTTACTATACATTGAGCCGTTTAGGGGACATTCTTGGGTTTTAGGAAGTTTTGGATCAAAGGTAACCTGGCCATTGTTTCCAACCGTTGGGGCAGGGAGCGGAGTGCTTACGATATTTTTTGAAATTGTTTGCGAGAATATTAAATATGATGCGCCTGCGGATAAAAAATATAATCCAAGAGCAAAAATTAGAAAAAGTAAGGTATTTTTATTTATCTTCATTTGGCAGTTTGCGATCCATTCAAAGCTTTTTTCTCTTCCTCGGAAAGATCGTACTCTACCCCTTTTCCGTTTTTTACTCGCTTTGCGTACCATCTTGTGCCGGATCTTGAATAGAGGGCTGAGATTATTACTCCTGTGTCCGTTTTGTCAACTAAGGATAAAATAAAGCTCTGATCTCCTCCTGTGTCTTTAAAAGGATTAAATCTTAAAAGACCAATCTTTTGGATGTGCAATAAACCATCCTTTTCTAATTTTAATGAATAATCCTTTAAATAGTCAATATCCTTTTTACTAGCTTCTGTCTGATTTAGAAGCTCTTCCATTATGGTTTTGAGGCTTTTGGTGCTCACTCCTTTGGTTATCCTGTTATAGTGGTTTAAAATCCTTGCAAAGAAAAAGCTTAATGTGACAAGCCAAACAAAAATTACAGCTATACTTAAAAAGAGGAAATTGTCTGGCATAATATCTACTTATATTAGCCTCTTGACAGCCATGATGTCAATAGTGTAATCTAGCCTCTATACATGGCTAAAAAGAGAAAAACAAGGGAACAGAAAAAACTTGCAGATTTACGCCATACTTTTATACATCAAAAGATACTCAATGTTTTTGAGACAAGGCCCTCTTCTACCCAAATTTTAGAAAAAAAACCAGTCGCAACAACCTATTTCTCATATCCCTATCTGGTTTTGGATTTAACAAAAACTTTTATATTAACTTCCTCAATCATAGCAATACAAGTTCTTTTATTTGTCTTATTAAAAACTCATATCTTAAAGATTCCGGGCATATCGTATTAATTGAAAGGGGGTGACGTAATCTTATGGCAACAATGTATTGTGTAAAGTGTAGAGCAAAAAGAGATGATCCAAATGCAGTGAAAGTAACCATGAAAAATGGCAAACCAGCTCTTAAGGGAAAGTGTCCAGTCTGTGGTACAGGAATGTACAGGATCGGAGCTGCCTAATATTTTCTATTCTATAGAAAATAATATCTTTAGAAGATAATAAAAAACCCCTGGCCAATTTGGAAGGGGTTTTTTGTTGCAAATTTACTCACAACAAGGATCTTTATATCCGCATGTTGAACAATATGCATCTCTTGATCCCGGCATATCTCCCATTGGAGTTGAACAAACAGGGC
>CAZUZF010000013.1:2318-22220 GCA_964624955.1 uncultured Gammaproteobacteria bacterium | reverse complement strand
TCTAATTTCAGCTGTTTCTCTGGTATAGCCTAGGAAAAATAATGCAGGTCGATCTTGTTGTTCAAGCCTTGACATCTTGGGTATTATAGCAAAATTTTTTAGTAAATATTATTTTTAGTTTTTTTAACTACGGGGCTTTAATTTTGCAAAAAACAGGGAATAAATTATTTAACAGAGGAAACAATTTTTTTAAAAGTATCTGGATCGCTAACTACCAGATCTGCAAGTATTTTTCTGTCAAGCTCGATTTTATCTTTCTTTAATTTATTCATTAATACACTATATGAAATTCCCTCTTTTTTAGAAGCCTCAGATATTCTTGTAATCCAAAGAGCTCTAATATCTCTTTTTCTAAGTTTTCTTCCATGAAACGCATATGCTCCCGCATGCAAAGCTGCTTCTTTTTGTTTTCTGACCAGTCTTGATTTTGTGCCTCTGTAGCCTTTTGTAAGGGCGGCAAGCTTGTTATGTTTTCTTTTTGATATAATTCCTCGTTTTATTCTCATGTTTAGTTTTCTCCCAATAACTTTTTAATCTTTTTGGCAAACTTTCCTTTTAGTCGTCCTGGCTCCTTTTGTCTTCTAATTCTTGATTTTGATTTATGAAGCTTTAGATGGCTTCCATATTGGTGGCCAAATAAGACCTTACCTCTCTTGGTAACCTTAAATCTTTTAGAAACTGATTTTTTAACTTTCAACTTTCTCATTTTGTTTTTTAGAGGAAGGTGAAACTAAGATTATTAATTTCCTTCCCTCAAGCTTTCTTTCCCTATCAACTTTGGAAATATTCTCTAGCATTTCTAAAGCTTTGTCTAATATTTGGTGTCCAAATTCAGTATGCGTTATTTGCCTTCCGCTGAAAAAGACAACCAGTCTTACCTTATTTCCAGATTCTAAAAAGTCTCTTGCCCTTTTAACCATAACTGACAAATCATTGTCGCTCATAAAAGGTCCAAGACGAACTTCTTTCGTATCAGACGTTTTAGTGCTTTTTCTCTCTTCCCTCTTTCTCTTTGCCTCTTGATACAAAAACTTCTTAAAGTCTATTATTTTTGCAACGGCAGGACTTGCATTTGGAGCTATTTCTACAAGATCTAGCATTTGTTTTTTAGCAAGATTAAGGGCTTCAAACTTTGACATTACTCCGATTTGTTTTCCCTCGTAGTCTAAAACCCGCAAGGTATTTGCAAAAATCCGTTCGTTAACCCGGTAAAATTTTTTAGTACTATTTTTAAATCTTTTTATCAATTTGATTTTTTACCTTATTTAAAAACTCTGACATTTTTCTTGTCCCAAGGTCTTTTCCATCTCTTTCTCTTACTGAAACAGTGTCAGATTCGACTTCTTTAGACCCTATTATACCTAAAAACGGGACTTTTTGTAAAGTAGCCTCCCTTATTTTAGCTTGTAGCGTTTGGCTTTTACTGTCAACCTCTACTCTTACCCCAATATCTTTTAATTGTTTTTCTATTCTTTTTGCAAAATCCATTTGCTTATCAGTTATGGGCAAAAGCATGACCTGAATAGGAGAAAGCCATAAGGGAAAAGCTCCTTGGAAATGCTCTGTTAAAATGCCAATAAATCTTTCAAAGCTTCCAAAGATAGCCCGATGAATCATAACCGGTTTTCCAAAGCTTCCATCTTTTTTAACAAACTTTAGATCAAAAGCATCAGGCATGTGGAAATCAAGCTGAACTGTGGCAAGCTGCCAATCCCTCCCCAAAGAATCTTTTATGTGCAAATCGATTTTTGGTCCGTAAAAAGCTCCATCTCCCTTTTTATCCCCAGCCTTAATCCCTCTTTTTTTAATTACATCTACTAGATCTTTTTGTGCCTTTTCCCAATTTTCTGAGGTTCCCGCATAAACCTCTGGCCTGGTTGCAAACCTAAGCTCATAATCAAAGCCGAAGTTTTTGTAAAAAGAAATCATCATATCCAAAATATTTGAAACCTCGTCAAAAATCTGATCCTCAGAGGCAAAGATATGTGCATCATCCATTGTTAGCTGCCTTACTCTTAAAAGACCGTTTACTTCCCCACTTTTCTCTCTTCTGTGCAGTCTTCCTATTTCAGATAGTCTTAATGGAAGTTCTTTATATGATCTTGGTCTGAACCTGTATACAATTGTCGCCTCAGGACAATTCATGGGTTTGAGAGTATAGCTTTGAGGATGTTTATCGTTTTCATCATCTGATAACATAAGATTATACATATTGTTTTGCCCAAACTTTGTCCAGTGTCCAGATTCCTCAAAAAGCTTTGATTTTACCATTATAGGAGTTGATATTTCTTGGTATCCTGCATTTTCGGTCAATTCCCTAATGTATTTTTCAAGTTCCCTAAATATTATCATTCCTTTTGGCAGCCAAAAAGGCGCACCTGGCGCATAGTCGTGGGAGAAAAATAATTCCAAGTCCTGACCAATCTGTTTATGGTCTTTTAAATCACTCATGAGGTTATTTTATCAACTTTAATTTAAGATGTATAGCTATCTTATTAAATCAGGCCTCTTATCAATTATAAAGTTTATGATGTCTGCTACAAAATTGCCGACAAAGGGAACTAAATTAATATTTCGCAAAATTATTCCAAGGATTGCAATAATAATGGCAAGACCTATCGTTGCACCCAAAGCCCAGGAAAGACCGCCTATAAAATTATTAACTATAATTTCTTTTTTGTCTCTATGCACTCCCTGGTGAGGTTCCATAGTTAAAGCATATTTGTATTTATACTAATTTGTCAAGTTAAAGACCTAAGCTTTGCGATATCTTTTGCATTGCGGTAAGTCCAATTGCCACAAACTCGTTTAATGGGATGTTTAATTTTTCCTCACAATTTTTAATCTGTTCCCTGTTTGCTCCCCTTGCGAATGATTTTTCCTTAAATCTGTTTAAAACAAAATCAGAAGTAATAGATGCAAGTTTTTTTTGGGGAGACACAAGTGTTGCGGCAATAATAAGACCAGTTAACTCATCGCAGGAGGATATGGACCAATCCATTAAAGAATCTGGCATGACTTTTGTATATTTGTAATTATGAGCCATAATTGCATGAATAAGTAAAGGATCAAGTTTTCCTTTGAGTTTTTCAGCAGAAACTATCCCATGTTTTTCAGGATGATCTTTACAAAGCTCATAGTCTAAATCATGAAGTAAACCAACCAACCCCCAATCATCTAATGTTTCAGTATTGGGATTTGGGTTAAGTCTTAAATATAAAGCTCTCATTACAGCTTCAGTAGAAAGCATATGTTTTATGAGGTTTTGGTTTTTAACGTTTTGGGATAATAATTGAAGTGCTTCTTGTCTTGTCATTTAATTTATTGTAGCACAAAATAAAGTGGGCCCGAGAAGAGTCGAACTTCTGACCTTTGCAATGTCAATGCAACGCTCTAACCAACTGAGCTACGAGCCCTAAAACGAGCCTTCCCTCAAAGACTCGTTTATTTTAACAAAATAAAGATATAAAAACAATTTATCGACCTGTGGTTTCTGCAACTAGCCTTGCTTGTCTATATCTTCTAAGTCCTTCCTCACCCCACCCAGGGGTTGCGGCTACCGCATGTTCAGATACCCTTATTCCGTTAGCAATTAAATCCTCGGGAACCACTACATGAAATCTGTTCTGTCCTTGAGGTCTATACTCCCCTCTTAAATCGATTCTTGGTCTTATTCCTTCATTCATTTATAACTCACCCCCTTTTTTCTAATAAAAAACCGCCTGTTTCTGGCGGGTTTTTATAAATCTTTGTTACACAAATCAAATTCCCCGCCGTTTAAGCGTTAAAGGACATTTGACACATGCATAAAGATTTCATGATTAGAATAAATTCTAAATAATTGCTCATCAATTGTCAACGAGCAATTAAAGATAAAATTAATTATCTTTACTGCCTTGCGCTTCTGGATTGAGCTCTTTGTCTTCTTGAATCAACTACGCCTTGCATTACGCCTGCGACTGAATCAATAGACGCTCTATTTGTAACCCGAAGATGAGTAGGGTTAACCACGACTGGTTCTCCGACACCTTGTCTGTGAAGTTGATAATCGGCCGGTCCTCCCACGCCATCTCTTGCTTCTATTTTCATAATAAAAACACCTCCTTTTTAATAAATTTTTTAGGCGATTATCTTAACCCGCCTGCTACGTGATCATTTGATCTTGCCCTAAATACAGTTTCTCTTACAGCAAAAGCATTTCGAGCATAAGGATCTCTATATTCTTGTCCAGCATTTGGATCACCAAATTGTCGAGCTATCCTTCTAACCATTTCTCTTGCTCTTCTTGCGTCTGCGTTATTATATCTTCCTTCCATAATATTTCACCTCCCTTTAAACATAAAAAAACCGCCATTTCCGGCGGGTGTCTTATCCATAAATCTTTATCACAAGACAAACTCCCGCCCTTTAGGCGTTAATAAGGAGTTTGACTATAATTAAAGATTTCATACTGTAAAAGTTATTCTACAAAATAGATCAGATTGTGTCAAGGGGCTATTTTTAGCCCGTTTGCTGGGCCACAACTCTTTCTCCAGATAGTGAAAAACTTGTGCCATGGGATTTTGCAAGGCTCCAATAGTCTTTTTTAGATCTTTTGCTAGTTACTGCAGTTAGCCAGGAAGCAGAGCTTTCAATTCTTACCCTTGCATTCTGGATTGTAGAAAGCATCCACTCAAAAAAGCTAACATGATATTTACCGGGTTTGACTGTTTGCTGGATAGTTTCTTTTGTAACCTCTTTAAATGTAACTTCGAGCTCTTTTGAAGTTTCAACAATTTTTCTAAGCTCAATTCTTATCTGCTCAAGCTGTCCTCGTAGCTCTTGGTTTTCTCTTTGAATGTGCATTGTCTCTACCTGAATTACTTCCCTTCTGTAATCAATACCAGGCTCAACTTCCGCTTTTGTCTCTTTTTGTTCTTTCCTTGCCCTTGCAAAAGATATTTCCTGGCCCTCCTGTAGTTCTCCTTCCATGGCTTTTGCATCTCTTGCCGCTTGTTCGGCAGTTCCCAAAGCCTGTCTCATAAAGGTTTTCCATTCGTGATCAAGCTCTTCCCTGACTGATTTTGCCCCAAGTTTCGCCACCTCAAATCCTGCCTCTGTGAGGTTTTTTTCTCTTAATGTTTTTAAAGGGTTTTTTGCTGCCATATCTTATAAGTCCTGTATATCACAGGTTTTTTAGAAAATCAAGGGTTTTTTGCTGTCTTATAATACTGGCAAGTAAATATCTGTTTTGCTCAAGATTTTGTTTTTCGGCTTGCGTCTTTGCAGTATTGATAGCCTCTTGTATTTCTTTATCCTCAACTGTAATATTTTCTGTCTTTGCAATCTCTTGTAATATAAATTCAAGTTTTACGTCATTTTGGGCTTTTTGTCTGTAACCGTTTCTTAATGACTCAATAGTCTTACCTGTTGAGGCTAAATATTGGTCAAGAGTTAATCCCAGTCTTTTTATCTCATCTAAAGTTTGAGCAAGCAATTTTTCAACCTCCTGCTCTAATATAACGTTTGGCACGGTTAATTTGATACTATCTAAAAGCGCTTTTGTGATTTCTTCAAAGCTAACAGGTGTTGGTTCTTTACCTGGTACAACAATTTTTGATTTGCTGGTTACTTTTTTAACCTCATCTTTATAGTTTCCTAAAGAAATTTTGGGCATTTCACAAGTTTGAGCGCTAAATTCCCAATCCTTTTGGTCATCAATCTTTGTAACATGAATTTTAGGAGAAATTATGGGTGTGATTTTATGCTCTCTTACACTTTCGGCATAAGCTTGAGGAAGCAGTTTTCTTAATACATCCTCTTTAATATGTGTTTTATCCAAACTTTCTTCAACGAGTTTTCTTGGTGCTTTTCCTTTTCTAAATCCAGGCATTGTAGCATCTTTTACATGCCCATCAATTACCTCATCTAATGTTTTTTTAACCAGGCTCCATGGAATTACAACAGTTAAATCTATTGTTCCATCATCCAGTCTTTTAGCTGTTGATTGAGTATTCATAAATTCTATTTATATATTTTATTATTTATTGGTGCGGACGAAGGGACTTGAACCCCCACAGCTTTTTAAAGGCTACAAGGTCCTAAACCTTGCGTGTCTACCATTCCACCACGTCCGCAAAGGTTAAGGCCAATTATACCCTATTTAAAAGGAAAGGGGAAGCATGTTTTGCGTATCGGAAAGGGCAAAAGCTTGAATATTTACCATAAATCTTTCTACCCTAACTGCCCAGGTGGGAGAGGCAGCATAAACTGCGCCAATTTCATAAACATTTGTCTTTCCCCATTTATCCATGTATTTTTCCCTAAGTCCTTGGGAAATAGTTTGTATTCCTTCTTTCCATGAAGCAAATCTAATTACGTTATCTCCATATACTCCCCAACCCCATGCGTTATATGAGTTGTAAGGAATAGCTTTTCCAAAGCTTGATTCAAGACCTGCAATGGCTGCAACAAATCTCCAATCAAGATCGTATCTTTTAGCCTCTCTTACAAAATCCTCAGCGTTTTCTGCCATAGGAGAACCATAAGCTTCCAAGTACGCTTTTAAAGTTCTGACACGGGAAAGATATTCGCTGTCAGGTTGAGTAAAATCAGTTTGAATTTCCGCAGAAGATGCAGAAGCCCTTTCCTCTCCAAAAGAAGATAAAGGAAAAGCAAGTATTAATGCCAAAATAAGAACAATTATTAATTTGTTTTTCATTAAAAAAGGTTTGGCAAAAACTTACCAAACCATAAAAAAATCCTAACGTATGTATTTGGAAGGACATACCTTAGGATCTGCTCGGCAGTGTATCACATAACTATAGGTTTGTCAAGAGGTAAACTATAGGGTATAGCTATAAATTGAAGCTAAGTCTGGCCATATAGCCTGAGACTCCTTCTGCCCACGTGCCTGTACTTACAGGGTTATATTTGCTCATTATCTCCTCTGGAGTTTCTAAGCCTTGCGCTTTATATTTGGTTGCCAGTGTTTTTGTAACAGTTTCAATTGCATCGTTGAAGTTGTTAAATCTGGTTACTTTCTTGCCATAAATTCCAAACCCCCAACAGTTATGTGAATCTTTAAGTTTATTGGGAAGATTTTTACAAAGTGTTGACTCTTGCATTGCTATTGCTGGAATTAGCCTGTAATCAATATCATATTTATCAGCTATAGCCACGATTTCGTCTGCAAAAGGAGTTAGAACAGATTTGTAATACGAAAGAAAGTCCTCAACCGCCTCTACCCTTGCATCAATATCTTTTGTTTTAAGAAGAATAGCTTCATTTCTATTTGGCAGCGCAGCATAAGCTACTTTGGGCTGCTTTTCAAAAGCAAACAAGGGAGAGCTTTTTTGGTATGAGATAAAGTAAAGGTAAGTAAAAGAAAGAATTAGAGTAAGTGGTGTCAGAAGGAAAAAAGAAGTGAGCAGAATTATCTTCCTCATGAATAATAAGATTGGCACAATTTTCTAATTTTGTCAAATTATGAGGCTAATTTGGAGCGGGCGAAGGGAATTGAACCCTCTGCCTTCTCCTTGGCAAGGAGACATTCTAACCGATGAACTACGCCCGCATGTTTTTAGAGTATACCAAAAATTCTCCTCAGGCTCAATAAAAGAAATATTTATTATCTACCTGCGTTATATATTCTACTAGAGAGAAAGTAAGCAAATATAGCAAAATACCCAAATAAAGCGCAGGAAAAAGTTAGAAAAGCAATAAGTGAGTATAAGAAAGGAAAACTAACTATTGGCACAAAAGGAGGAAGGGTAAAGAGTAAAAGGCAAGCTATTGCCATTGGCCTTTCCCAAGTAAGGAAAGAAGGGATAAAAGTACCTAGAAAAGGATAAGAAATTAGCGATACTGTGGCGATCGGATAGCGTTCCTTGCCATACGCGCTGCCGTTCTAAGGGCGTATCCGGCACGAGAACGTTTACTGAAGGCTGTCATTCTGCCTCCTTGGAGTCTGTAGGCGTCAATTTGTTCATCAGAAGACGGGAGAACCAAAATTGCCCTATTGGGCCTTTTGATTACAACTGCACAGTCAAGAAATGTTCCAAAACGAGCAAGTATTCCTCTTCCGATAACTTTAGTAGTTTGACCTTTTGTGTCTCTTCTTATACCGCCTCTTTCCCACAAAACAACAGTTCCATCTTGGTCTATCCTTGAATCTCCACCTGTTTGAGCGGCAATCTGGGCAAGTTGTTCGTTTGATATCTCTCTTAAGAATCTTATAGAAGGAATACCCTCTTTTGATCTACTAAAACGCATATATTAGGAGAATATTCTACACTTTGCTAGCTCATGTGTCAATTTTGTGCTGAAGCGGTGAATCGAACACCGATAACCGCTTCTTCAGAGCGGCGCCTTAACCATATTGGCAACTTCAGCCTGTATTTTTTTCTGCCATCAACTATATGTTCTTTGTCTATGACAATTTGAACATATTAAACCGCATTTACCGCATTTTTTCACTTATCTGAGTATAAATTACTTTGTATTGAAATACAAGTTAATTTTTCAGACAGACTTTTGTGGACGCTTAGGGATTCGAACCCCAGACCTCCTCAGTGTAAATGAGGCGCTCTAAACCAACTGAGCTAAGCATCCGGAATTTACTTTAATTTTAGCAAAAATACGCTCTTCTTACAAATCCTTAGCCTTAGGGGATTTTGAGGCATTTTTATTCTTATTC
The DNA here is from genome assembly GCA_964624955.1 of uncultured Gammaproteobacteria bacterium. GTDB lineage: Bacteria > Patescibacteriota > Microgenomatia > Levybacterales > UBA12049 > JACQHJ01. The sequence continues at coordinate 13,543 of CAZUZF010000013.1, read as the reverse complement.
TCTTTGGTTATTTGATATGCAACAAATACTAAGACTGCTACTCCCAATATTTGGGTTATTGTTAAAAACTTGTGGTATAAAAAAAAGTCGATAAAAATAGCTGCAGCTGGAAATGCAAGCTCTAAAATTGAGCTTACTTTTGCTTCTACCCTTTTTAAACCATAATAATAGATTGCAAGCGCAACTAGTCCTGTTGAGAAAGTAATAACCAAAAGGGTTTGGATTTGTTGAGCTGTTAAAGTAAATAAAGCCTGGGTTTGGTTTTGAAATGCGATAAACAAAAGTGCAAACAATGGCGCAAAGAAAAACCTTTGAGCAGTGGCTGTTAGAAAATTGACTCTTTTTAACACAAACTTACTAATTGCAGTTGATGTTCCCCACATAAATCCTGCTCCAATTGCAAGGGCTGCTGCCATAATTGTACCTGTTCCAGTATCCAAGTTTATCCTTAAATCTTTAAAAGTTACAAAATATACGGCAATTAAGGCAACTGCAGCAAGCATTAAAAATCTTTTCGTAAGCTTTTCTCTTAGAAGAATACCAGCAGCCACGATTGCCCATATTGGTTGAAGCTGTTGCTGAAGCAAAACTACAACAGAAAAAGGAAGGAAGTTTACTTTTTGTAAGGCAGATGTATAAAAAATAGTGCCCAAAGCTCCGGAAAAAAGAGAAACCGCAAGTATTGCAAACCATTCTTTCTTTGTCATTTTCCTCAAATCCCCTACCCATTTAAAGAAGATAAAGAGTAAAACAATAAAGCCAAAGAAATGTTCGTAGAAGACAATTACTGCAGGAGGCAGGGAATATAAACTTATTCTAAGTACACCATCAAGCGCCCAAAGGACTGCGGCAATGACAATAAATAAAGGACCAAAGCTTTTTAAGTTTTGTAACATAATCTTTCTTTCATCCCGACTTTACGGTCGCTGTCTTAGTTTCAAAGACTCGTGCTGTAATATACAACTCGTAGAGTTTACTACCGATTTTGACTTACACAAAAACCCCGAAAAGATTAATAATTAGAATAAAGAAATAAAGAGGATTTGTCAATAGTGCGAATCATCTTATTTTGAACCTTTCCACGAAATCCTTGCTCATCTCAGCAAGTTAATGGAGGCTTATCAAGTTTTGGAGAAGGAATAAGTTTCTCTTTGAGAGTCAAAAAGAATAATTTCCCCTATCAAACTATACTTGTGTGCCAACTTTTTCTATGATCCACATTCTAATAAGCTGGGTTGGTCCTAAGCCCTTGGCTCTTGCCTCTTTCCTTACAGTTGTGAGCGTTGTTGGATCTAAACGAATGTTAACTGTCTCTGATAAATTTTTGGCAAACTTAACCGTGACAGGCTTACCTTTCCTAAAGGCTTCCTCATAATTTTCTTCCCAAAACTTAGCCTCTTTTTCGCGATCTTTGAAAACTGATTCATCTGGTATTAATCTTTTTGTCTGTTTCATTTTTTCACCTCCCCTTCAAATGCAGTAATTGGATAATATATACCGTTATCATATGGCTGTAAGTCCCTATCTTCTGGCGATAAGACGATTGCCAACGCTTTCCCCTTTCTGGTTTTACCTTCAATTAATATTCTCTTTCGATAACTCTCAACAGTTTCATAACTCTCGTGACAAACTTCTTCAACTTCCTCTACTGATATTCCGTGTTTAGCGATATGCTCCTTGTTCCAATCGTCCCAAATAAGCCCTCTTATCTTAATCATTATTCCAACTTATTGTAGCACATTGTGCCACAAAGTCAAGCTGTAAAATTAATTCCTTACGCGAGTTGTTTTAGGGAGTTGAAAGTCAAACACTTTCTGAAGCTAGAAATTTAAGTTATACCTCTCAATCCAATTTTTTTAGTTACTTCATGATTTACTCAATGTATCAAGCTCTTAGTTCACTTAATATTGAGGCTATCCGTTCTTGTGCGGATGAGAGGACTCGAACCTCCACGCTTTTTAGGGCACATGCACCTCAAGCATGCCTGTCTGCCAGTTTCAGCACATCCGCAAGGTTTTTATATTATACATTTAATAAGAATTTGAGGCAAGATTATTGAGGGATTTTTGCTTTTGATCTTCTCTTTTCAACGATAAAATTTCCTATTTGTTTTCTTTCAATTAAAACAGATGTATTATCTTCATTTAGAGTCTCATCAAATATAAATTTTTCAGGAACCTGGGGTTCTATAATCAAATACCTATACTCTGTTGCATCTTTCTGTGAAGTCATTTTTCCAAGGTAGCCTGCTTGGTCTCTTCCGTCCCAATATGGAGTGTATTTATATCTTTTATTTCCGTAAAAGGTATAAAGGTAGTCCCAGGCGGTATTGATATATAAAGGAACGGTAATAGTTGAAATACTAAATGGTTTATAATCAGATGCTTTATAAGTATAATCTATCAATTCCTTTTCAACCAAATACGTTGTTTTATCCCTTGAACTGAATATATTTGATGATAAAGAGAGCCATTTATAATTTCCCAAAAGCTGTCCTAAGACAATAAGACAAACTGCCAAAAATAAAACATATTTATTTTTAAAGATATAAAAAAGAAAATAGGAAGATAAAATAACTAAGGCCAAAAGCGAAGGAAGAAACATAAACCAACTATTTGAATAGCCTGTTAAAAACAATCTAAAGATAACTATGTTTAAAAGCCAGATTCCTAAAAAGACAAGCGGTTTATAATCTTTCCTTACAGCCTTTTTAAATTTAGAATTTGTTAAAAGAAAAACACATACAAAGATAATTATTAAAAAGACAAAACTTTCGGAAAAAGGCAAAACAGAGGAGCTTAAAAAATCATATATTTTTGTAGCCAAAGATATTGGATAATTTAAAGAAAAAACATAAGAGGAATGAGTTTTATTAAAAAATTCCATTATAGAGGTTATTCCCCTTCCTGAAAACCTTATTTCGGCAATTAAAAAAGTACTAAGGTTTAAGAATAGTCCTAATAAAAACAATGGGATGTTTAAGCTTTTAATCCTTATCTTAAAGACTACAAAAAAAATTGGTAGCAAAAACAAAAATATTAGATTTCCTAAATTTGCCTGAATTAATAGTCCCAAAAAGACAGCGCTCAAAAACGCATCTATCCTTTTTTGTTTTGTCAAAAACCTAAAGAGGAAGAAAAGTAAAAACGGCATTAAGATAAAACCAAAAGTGGGATTTGATACCCAGCGTGAGGAAAGCTGGAAAAGGGGTGAAAAAGCGTATAAGACAACAGCAATTGAGGCAATGATTTTATTTTTAAAAAGCTCATAGGAAAAGTACCAAGCCATTGGTAATGTTAGAAAAACAAACAAAGATAAAACAAAGGCGTTGTTTATGAAGTTATTTCCGGAGAACGTCTGAATTAAGGCTAAAATATAATACCAGACGCTTCCTGAAAACACATTTGGTATATCAGTTGAAGGCCCCAGGATTTTAATAAGATCACCGTGTAATATTGAATACGCTTCAAAACCGTCTCTTGCCTGGTCAAAATAGAAATAAGCCTGTGAAGGGATTGTAGATAAAGATAGAAAAAGCGCTCCCAAAACAGCTATAAAAGTAAGCTTAGAAAGCCGTGATCTAAATAAACTAAAAAAATAAAACCTTAATTTTTGCAAAAACATATTTTGCAGTGCCCAGAGGGAGAGTCGAACTCCCAAGTCCTTTTGGGACACAGCGTTCTGAACGCTGCGTGTCTACCATTCCACCACCTGGGCTACAGCTAATTATAGCAAAAGGGTTGACATATAAAAACCAATAGTCTTTAATGTATGTATGGATCCAAACGTACAAACACCTACCCAAGAGGTTGTTCCACCTGCTGTCCCTGTAGCACCTGCTTCTTCCGTACCTCAACAACCAGTGCAGCCAAATATTTCCCCACAGCCTAATACTCCTCCTCCCTCTAAAGGAAACAAAAACATGTTGCTTATTTTTGCCTTTATCTTTGTTCTTTTCTTAATTGTTATCACTGCAGTTTTGTATTTTATGACACAATTTAAAGCCCAAAATACGCAAAATAGAAAAACTTCAACGGTTAGTTTAACCCCAACCCAAACTCCCACTCCAACTCCAGAAATTAACCCCCAGGATACTACTGATACTTCCTTGGATAATGACTCAAAAGTACTTGAACAAAACATCGAAAACTTAGAAAGTGATCTATCAAGCGTTGACAGCAGTTTTTCAGATCAGCAAACAGATTTAAACTAACATGAAAATATTTTCTTTAATAATAGCTTTAACTTTATTTTTTACGTTAACGTTACCCTCATTTGCTCAAGAACAAACTCTTTTGCAAAAAAATCTAAACAGCTCATCCGCTTCTGCTAAACGTGAGACTTTGAAAACAAACGCTCAAGAAAACAGAATGGAAAACCTAAGAGAAAGGGCATATAAAGAAATTGATAGAAGAATTGCCTCGCTAGAAAAACTAATCGAGAGGCTCTCTCTAATGAAAAGATTATCTTCTGAACAGATTGATGGCTTTAAAGCCCAAATCCAGACAAACATAGACGGATTAAACGCTTTAAGGGTAAAAATAGGATCTGACAGCGATTTAACAAGCCTACAAACAGACGTTAAATCTATTGTCACAGACTACCGTATCTATGTCTTTTTTATCCAATACATAAACTTAAACGCAGCCTTTGACAGAGCCTACAGCGTGTACAATAATCTTAACACTGTCTACAATAAGCTCTCTTTAAGAGTTGACGAAGCAAAAGCAAAAGGGCAGGATGTAAGTAGCTTGACCACCTTACTTACAGACATGAACGCAAAGTTAACTGATGCAAAAACCCTTCTTGATCAAGGCTTAGCAGAACTTTCCGGTTTAAGCGCATCAGGTTATCCGGACAACAAAGCAAAGCTTGAAAGCGCAAGAACCAAACTTAAATCAATACGTCAGGATTTAATGACAGCTTACCAAGATGGAAGAAAAATAATTCAAGGGCTAAAAGCACTAAATAAAGTAAACTTGACTCCAACTGTTGCTCCTACCACGTAAACACTATTTCCCTCTTATATATTTTTATTATATCTAACAGATAGGATATGTTCCACTTTGGTAAATATGTTATATTGGGAGAATAAATTCGTTTATTTATTAAGCCATGAAATACTTTGCGGCAATTTTAATAATTTCACTTTTTGTAATAGGAGCGGCTGTTTTTTTTAACCAACAGAGACAAAAAGCACCCCCTAGCTTTATAGAAGAGGAAAATCAGTCAAGCTCTTCTCCCGTTACTCCTGTCACAAGCATAGTTGCCCAGAATCTTGATACTCCCTGGTCTATTGTTTTTTTGCCAAATGAAAGCTTTCTGGTAACAGAGCGAAAAGGAGATGTTTGGCTTATGGATCCAAATGGAAATCCGTCTAAAGATCCTATCGCAACGATTAAAAACGCAAAAGAAATAGGCGAAGGAGGATTACTTGGTATAACCATTCACCCAAACTTTGAAAATAATAATTTTGTTTATCTTTACTACACATACAGCCAAACGCAGGATAATACTTTAAACAGAGTTGTTAGAATGGTGTTTAAAGAGCAAAAACTAGAAGGCGAAACTATAATAGTTGATAAAATTCCAGGGGCTTCAAACCATAACGGAGGAAGAATAAAATTTGGGCCTGATGGGTTTTTATACATTGCAACAGGTGACGCCCAAAACCCATCTAGCGCACAAGATAAAAACGCTACTTCTGGCAAAATATTAAGGGTTACTGATCAAGGTAAGCCTGCTACCGGCAATCCCTTTGGTAATCTTGTATATAGCTTTGGTCACAGAAACGTCCAAGGACTTGCCTGGGACACAAATGGGAATTTATGGGCAACAGAACATGGAAGATCAGGAGCCTTATCAGGACTTGATGAATTAAATCTTATAAAACCAGGACAAAATTACGGCTGGCCCGATATTGAGGGAGACGAGAAAAGATCTGGAATGGAGACTCCCCGTCAAAATTCAGGTTCTACAACATGGGCGCCTTCTGGCGCAGCATTTATCGGAAATTCGTTTTTCTTTGGCGGACTGCGAGGACAAACTTTATATGAAGCAATAATTGAAAATGGAAAAGTTTTAGAGGTTAAAGAGCATTTAAAAGGTGAATTTGGAAGAATTAGAGATGTTGTGCTTGGGCCTGACGGTCTATTATATGTTACCACGAGTAATCAGGATGGAAGAGGAGTCCCAAAAACAGGAGACGACAAAATTATTAAGGTTAATTTACAAAAACTGTAGATCTTATATCTTTCCTATTCACATACTCTTTACGTCTTTCCAAACTCTTACAATTTTTTGTCACAAGATTAATACACATCAGCTATTCTACTTTTAAGAGGGGAGGTGAAAAATATGGCTGATAATAAAAAAACAGATGAATGGTATGCGGATCAAGCTGATACAGACGAGTTTCTGGATTTTGAAAATAATCAAGACATGGGTTCAAAAGGTGGGCAATCCATCCAGTCAGCGCAAGATTTGAAAAAACAGACGTCCAAGAAAGGTTTTGCCAAGATGATTCAGAATGATCCCCAAAGGCAAAGGATGATTGCTTCTAAAGGTGGAAGGGCAGCCCATCAAAAGGGCACTGCTCATGAATGGACATCAAAAGAAGCAAAAGAGGCAGGAAGGAGAGGGGGAAGAAGTAAATCTTCCCAAAGCTAATCTATTTCTACGGGCAATAAAACTTTGTCCGTAGAAAAGAACTTATTGGTCTCAAAGACTTGTTCGACCAAGGCAATAGTTTTATTAAACGCCTCACTTAAAAATATATAATCTTTCCTTTTAACGTTTATAAAGATGTGAAAGTTTCCAAAAGTATCCTCTTCCCAATTCCAGAAAGTCCTGCCGTTAAATACAGCTGTTTTATACCCAAATTTTATTTTTTCAATACATAAAAGGTCTAAAAAAATATGTTCGAATAAATGTCCAATTTCGGTGTTTATCACTTCTTTTTCAAAGTCAAGATTCTCATCGTTAAAACACTCAGTCGTAAGAACGCTTGGGAAATATTTTTTAAGAAAAAAGACAGTATTGGGAAAATCTTTTGTGTTAACAAAGCCGTTTAATATCTGCATTTGAAGGTGAAGTATGTTGTTATCCAAAAAACCTTTAAGATAGAAATTTTTTGAAGTGTAAAATAAGTTCGTGTCCATCAATTTTTACAGTGCTTAAACATTATACTTACACAAATTTTACAATGCAAGCACAGCAGTAGAGAAAAGAGAGCAATATAAAGTTTTTGTTTCTTACCTTTTTCTTACTCCTTTTTGCTTGTTATCCTAAGATACTTTTATAAAATTAGCTTATGAAAAACCAACAATTTATCCTAATCGATATGATACCGTTTTCAGTCCTCAAAGACTTCTATAACGTGTTTTCCTCCCCTACTGATAAAACTTTGCAAAAGCAAAACATGGTAAACAAATCTGGCACAAAAGGAGGACGGTCGAACAGATCGAGGACGGCTTCGAATTTATTCTTTAAGAGTGTACCCGAATCCCCTGACTGAGTGGATAAGCTTAGGAGAAAATCCCTCATCAATCTTTTTACGAAGATAGCCGATGTAAACGTCAACTGATCGGGTTTCAATTTCAGTTGAAGTCATCCAAATTTTAGATAAAATCATGTCTCTGGTTAAGACTTTTCCTTTGTTTTCCATTAAATAATCCAAGAGTTTAAATTCTGTCGGGCTTAAAATTATGTCTTTATTCTGTCTTTTAACTTCATGGGTTTCTTCGTCCAAAAACAAATCGGCAACTGTCTTTTTAGTTGTGCTAGTTGGGCTTTCCCTAAGCCTTGCCTTAATTCTAGCGTGAAGGACATTAAGGTCAAAAGGCTTGGTGATATAATCGTCTGCTCCAAGATCTAATCCTTTTACAATGTCTAAAGTATCATTTCTTGCGCTTAGTATAATTACTCGCAAGTTCGGCCATTTTTTCCTAATCTGCAAACAAACGCTCTCCCCGCTCATATCAGGAAGGCCAAGATCCAATAAAACAAGGTCTGGTTTTGATTTTTCAATTATTTTAAACGCTTGTATTCCATCCGAGGCGGTTAAAACCAAATAATCGTTATCCAGCAAAAAATCCTTGAGGTATTCTTGCAGATCCAGGCTGTCCTCAACGATTAAAATAGTTTTATTCATGGCAAGCCCATTCTAACAGACCATATTCTATCTTGCAAAATACTGTTGAGCTTTAAGTATTTATATAACGAAATTAAGACACGTTGCGTTATAAACAACTAAAATTACTTTTGTTTGATAAAAGCTTTGGAGAAAACTTCCGATTCTGTATCGCTAAAGATCGTCAAGACCTTAAAGTCAATAGTTGTTTTGTCTTTTTGCAGAGTAAGGCTTAATATTTGAGCCTTGCCAATATATTTATAATTAAAATCACAAAATTCAATGACTTTAAGGGGTATGAAATGCTCTCCGTTTTTTGCGATTCTATATGTTCCTCCCTTTTTAATTTTTTTAAGATTAAAGTTTTGGGGAAGTTTTAGTATTGTATTTATCTCAATAACATAACCCATTTATTGAGATTATATCACTTCATAAAAAATAAAAAAACAATTTTAATAGTTGACATATATCACAAAACTCAATAGATTAAAATAATGGATGTAGTCAGAAAAGTTCTAAAAAGACCGCAAAACATCCAAACAATCTACCTTTATTTAGTTTTGGGAAATACTCTGGCAACTTCTTTTATCTGGGGAATAAATACAATCTTTTTATTAGATGCAGGACTAAATAATTTTGAAGCATTTTTGGCAAACGCATTTTTTACACTGGGGTTTGTAGTTTTTGAAGTTCCAACAGGAGTTATTGCAGACACATTGGGAAGAAGAACCTCTTATCTTTTAGGAGCAATTACACTTGCAGTTTCAACCGTCCTTTATCTTCTAATGTGGCAAGTTCATGGACCATTTTGGGGATGGGCAATATCTTCCATTCTTCTTGGCCTTGGTTACACATTTTTCTCTGGAGCATTAGAAGCATGGTTGGTTGATGCGCTGCATGCAACAGGCTTTAAACAAAGTCTTGATGGTGTTTTTGCAAAAGGACAAATTGTTGGAGGAGTTGCAATGCTAACTGGATCAGTTTTAGGAGGAGTAATTGCCCAAATTTCAAATCTTGGTGTTCCTTATATTCTAAGATCTGCTGTGTTGCTTATCAACTTTGCAACTGCTTTTGTCTTAATGAAAGATTTAGGTTTCACCCCAAAAAAATCTTCTAATTATTTAAAAGAAATGAAAAATATTTTTAAGGCTTCAATTGATAATGGTATTAAGATACCTTCTGTTAAATGGATAATGTTTTCAAGCATATTTATAACAGGAATAAGTTTTTATATTTTTTATGCCCTTCAACCCTTTTTACTTAAACTTTATGGAGATGAAAAAGCCTATACAATAGCTGGTCTTATTGCAGCCTTAACTGCTGTTTCAAATATAGCAGGCGGATTTGCAGCACCTTTTATAAAGAATTTATTTAGCAAAAGAACTTCTGCTTTATTTTTTGGAGGACTACTTACAGTAGTTCTACTTATACTTGTTTCTTACACTTCCAACTTTTGGATCGCATTAATATTAATATTTTTATGGGGACTATTATTTGCAGGACTTACGCCCATAAGACAGGCATATATTAACGGCATAATACCTTCAAGCCAAAGGGCAACAGTACTTTCTTTTGATTCATTAATTGGTTCAAGCGGAGGAGTTGTCATTCAGCCTGCTTTAGGAAAAATAGCTGATATCTACAATTATTCTTTTTCTTACATGATTGCAGGTTTTATACAAGCCCTATCTCTTCCCTTTATTTATCTTGCAAAAAGACAAAAAGCAAAGTCAGACAAAATCATAGAGGAAAAATAGTTTTTACATTTGGGGTACTGCAGGTTTTGGTGGAATAATCGGAAACCCTTTAATATAGTCCGTCACTCTTTGAATAGAAGCAACTGTTGCCTGGGTGAGTTCATCGTTTGCTTCAGGGTGTAATCCGTTCTGATCAGCCGCCCCGCGGCCAACTTGCAACAGATAGGATTTCACTGGCATTAGGCATATTCCAAATCTGAACTCAATCTCATCGTCCATATAAAGATCTATATAATCAAGGCAGATAGGTCCTTTTAAATCTCCAAGAGAACATCCAATTCCCGGTCGGTGATTCGGACAGCCTCCTTTTTTTCCCATCAAAGGAGTTTCATTGTTTCTTCTGTGTCTGAGTTCAATAACTTGGGATGGACTTATTGCATCCAATCCGCCCGCTGCGAATTCTTCACTTATGTCACAGCTTCCTAAGCCAGTAGAGTCTTGCTCCCATGGCTTTATAGGAGTTCTTGGGTATATTTCCTGCCAAAGCTGATCATATGCAGCTGCAATAGCCTGATATTGTTCTATTACATGTCTTCTTTGTGGATCAAGAGACTGCCAATGCTCTCCAAATGAAGAAAGATTAGGGTTAATTTTAAAACCTGATTGAGTATATGGACCACTATCGGATGAAGCAAAAAATTTTGGCCTTTCCATATCTGGAAGTATAACAAGAGTTAAGGGCAAAATCAAACTATAGGTTCTTAAACGAGACTTTTACTATCTGAAAAGATTTTTATATAACATAATATGAAACAATGAGTGATAACAAATTGTTAAATAAAATTGAAGATTAATAGATTAGGAGCCTAATCCATTAAATGTTATTCATTATATGCGGGAATAATTAGAGACCATAAAAAAAGTATAACAGTTATTTACTGTGTTTACCTCTAAGGCTTTCGAAAAAGGCTGTTTCTTCTGTTCCCAGAGGCATAACTCCTGAAAAAGCACTTGTTGGAAGACCATGGCTTCCCGTACTTATCCTAAAATCATCTCCTGCATTTCCCAAAGACAAGGGATATTTATCCAACGCGCTTCGTGTTAATCCAATTAATATTCCTTTTCTTGTTCTTGCAGCCTCAAGCGCAGCGTTTAATCTTTCATCTGTTAGTCCAAGTTCTCTAAATATTTTTTCAGCTATTAGAGAGTCAACAGGTTTTACACCGTTAACTTCCTCAATGTAATCCAGGGCAAGTACTGCATATTTTGCAATATTAAGGCCCAAAAGAGAACAAAACCTGTGTGATATAGCCAAAGTATACTGGATGTACACTGCATCATAGCTTACCGGATACCAATTTTCCCCTGAATTTGTTGCATGAAGTAGGTTTGGAAGC
>CAZUZF010000013.1:0-2218 GCA_964624955.1 uncultured Gammaproteobacteria bacterium | reverse complement strand
GCTTACCGGATACCAATTTTCCCCTGAATTTGTTGCATGAAGTAGGTTTGGAAGCCTTGAAAAAGGAAAGTTTATAGCTCTTGGGGTAAAATATACGTCACCAATTTGGGGAAGATCCAAACTTTCAAAGCTTGGTTCAGTGTTTCCCGGAATTCCCCCATTTGCAATTAACTGTTGAATAGATTCCAAAGTTGTATTGTGATATGCAACGCAGTCAATGGTATCAAGTCCCCTTTTCCAAAGACCTACCAAAGCAATCTCTCTTTGCTTGGGGGTTTTCTCACCTTCCTCAAGATTAGGACCATCAGGTTCAGTCATGGAAAGAATTATATCAAAGAGGCTTAGCTGACTCTTACTGACAATATTGGAAGTTCTTATAGATTGACATAACCTATAAAAACTTTATAGGTGCAATAAAAAGCTGAGAGGGTCGACCTGGCCCATTTAATCATTATAGCTAAGAAACGGCTGCGTTTTGAAAAATAGTACTGTATAAAAGAGCATCCTCCGCAGCCTTTTCTCTTTCTTCTTTTTTAAGATTATCAAGTTTATTTAAGAATTTAATTAGGTAAGGTTTTAACTCATTGTCATCTAGCTCGTCTCGTCTTTTTAAAGCCTCGATATAAAACTTCTCAGCCATAAAAGTTGAACCTCTAAAATATCCAATCGCAACTCGTTTTAAATCCATTGCTAATGCTCCTAAAATTTGTTTATTTTTCATAAGACATTTTTGAAAAAATATTTAGTTAAATCTTCAAACTTTTTTCTTAAGATTAGTTCTTGAATTTCATTACTTGTATTTCCATCTGCCGGCCGAACATTGATAAATGAATTACAATCTATAATTTTTGTTTCTAGATCAATTCCTCCACCCCAAAGATTGGATTGTTTACAACCTTCGTCTAATAAAAGCCTTTCGGATTCAAAATACCTATCTGCTCCTGCTGAACAAATTTTCTTTTCAATGTCGATAACTGTTTTAATGTATACATCAAATAATTCTCTTAATTTTATAATTTCTTCTTTTGTAAAAGGCGTGGATTTGGTGATAATCATCTAAGCTATTATAGCTCTAACAATAGATTATTGAAAGTTAGATAACTAAATCTGAGAATTTGGGATTTATTATATGTTTAGCCTAAATCCTCTAAGCCAAACGCCAAATTGGGGATTGTTCTATTATTCGGGTATTGTAGTTTTAAATGAAGGCCTTCTATCTTTGTGGGAAGAGTAAGCGCTACCCCTCCCACGATGACTTGCCAATTGCTTTCGTTCCTAAATCTTTCTCGCGCTTCATCTAGTGGGTATCTTTGTAATGGGACTCTTTCTTCAAGCTGATCCAGCACTACCCGCAGCGCTTGATCATTTGCCGCAATAGTTCGAACGATTTGAATTTGACGACTACCTCTCACTGAAGGAATACTGCCTAAATGCAAATTAATTAAAAGCCTTTCGATTCGATCTCTTATTGCGTCAGGAAAAGGCCCTATTCCATCCTCATCCCTTGGGCGAATTGCTCTTAGTATATTACACATTAGACCAAATATCCTACCTTCTCTTTCGGCGGGTTTGTTCCTCAATGCATCTTCCGGCGAGCCTGAAACATTATCACGGACTCCTCCCATAGCCAAGTAAACAACATATTCTGATACTGTTTTCTTTCTCTTCTCCTCTGTCCCTGAAAGAAGCTCATACTTAATACCTTTTTCGCTCAAGAATTGTATGTAAGCATCGTGAATTCTGTTTCTTTGAGCCTCAGCTTCTCTTCGAATATCATTTTGTTGAAATGGCACGCCAGCAGGATCAAGTAAATAAAGTCTGGAATATGTGGAAAGAAAAGGTCTCATTCTGGTGTAAAGCCTATCAGAACCTTCAATATCTCCAGTTGACCTGACATAAACAGGAGCGTCTAGGGCGCATCTGTCTAAAAAAGCAAACTCTAAACCTCTTCTCATTGCTTCTGCAAACAAAGCTAACTCTGCTCCTATGGCCAATGATTGTATTTCCCTTTGGATTCCTTCAGTAAACCGTTGTTCTTCTGGGACGCTATGTGAACCAAGGTATATGGTAGCTGCTTCATCAATAACTGCGCATCCTGAATCGGCGATCTCCCGCTTACACCATTCATATATTGTACTTTTCCCAACAGAACTTGTCCCAATAAAGGCTATTTTGTGAGGTTGATATATTTCCATTGGGAGAATTATATAATCTTTTT
>CAZUZF010000012.1:0-22402 GCA_964624955.1 uncultured Gammaproteobacteria bacterium | reverse complement strand
CTGCCAATACTCCTGTTGTTACAGTTGCATATATTACGTTATTGTTTGCATTAAAGTTAGAGAAGGTGATTGTGCCTGCGGCTGAAAGGTTATTTAACCCTGTTATACTTTGGCTATTACCCGTAACAGCTCCAGTTAAGGTAAATGCTCCAAGTCTTAAGGTTCCGCTTGAGGCTGTAATGTCATGGTTGCCTGTTCCGGAGAAGGTAATGCCGGCTCCGTTTCCGCTTAGAGATATTCCTGTTGTGCCTGCAGCAGTTAGGTTTCCTGCTAAATCCTCGTTTCCGCTATTATCAATCGTAAATTTAGCAGTTCCGCCACTTGATGCGCTAATGATTGGACCGGTACTGGTTTGATTGATAGTAAGTGCTGATTGACCGCTGCTTGTGGCTAAAACAGCGAACAAATCATTTACTTCAACAGCTCCTATAGCAGTTGCTATATTGTTACTATTTGTGGTATTAAGTATGGGTTTTTGTAAATCTATCTTTCCCAGGTCATCTGTTGTAATCTGAACATTTGCATCTGTTCCTGTATTGGTTGTCAAGAGTAAAGGCTGTCCCGAAAGTTTAAACTGGCCACCTGAGGCGCTAAAGGAAGGATTTGCGCTTCCTCCGATGGTTAGGTTGCCGGATGAATCCAAGGCCAGTACAACGTTACTTGTGCTTGCACCTGCTGCTGTTATCGGAGGAAGGCCTTGTAATGTTTCTGAATTGGTTGCGTAAGCTACTGTTGCAAGCTGCTGACGCGGGGTGAGCTCTGGCGTTGCTTCAATTGTTACACCCAAATATAAAGCTGCATTCTCAGAAAAAAGAGTGGAGGGAATACTTGTAACGTTTCCAAGTAAAACATTAAATATTCCATCTACATCTGGGGTAACTGGATCTACTTCCTGCCAAAGAAGCGCAGCACCTGAGGCTGTAAGATTATTATAAATAGCAAAACGAATGTTTGTATTAGAAGTTATAGGATTGTCATTGTTATCAGTTAATCTCCCCTGGAAGGATAATATCCTTGGAGGGGCGGTAGGTAAGACTGCCAAAGCAGGTTGGCTTTGTGGCTTTGCAAAGAAAGAATTATACAAACCAAAGCCTACTGTGGCTAAGAAGATGATTAGGACTGCGAAGTTTAGGTAGTGGGCGATTGCATATGAATGATACTTTTTGTACCAGTTTGGTCTTGTGTATCTTAGATGAAAGATTAGCTTCTGAATAGGGCTGAATGAGGCTGTTGAGATCTTAAACGGTGCGTAAATTCTCTTGGAAATGTTTCTTATGCCTAATAAATCCTGGTGCGTAATGTTTTTAGTAACTAAGGTAACAGGTCCTTTTTTAAATAAGGGTTTTCCTCTTAGTTTCCAGATTGTTTCTTGGGCTTTTGATGCAAAAGAAGCAAGGGGGCTTGTGAAAACAAGGTCAAATCCAAGGCCTATTCCACGGCCTACTTTTTGTAATAGTCTCAAAGGGGGAAAGGAGGAATAATGTTTGGCTGTAGGCTCAGACTTAACCTGAGTACTACCAAGCTCATCTTTTTTAGGAATGTAGAGCTTACTTTTTATCTCATTGATGTTTGCAACCGAAGCTAAATTTTGAGTAACTAATCCTACTTCAACGGCAAAAGAGAGGTATTTTCTAAGAGAAGAGAGCTTTCTGTTTACCGTGGCTGGAGAAAATTCTCCGACTTCAATTAGCCTTTTTTTATATTCCTCTACAAAGTCTTTATCCAACAGGTTTATTAAAAGATTATCTTCAAGTCCGGTTACTTCCTTTGCCCAAGACACAAACTGTTTAACATCAATGATATAGTTCTTTATAGTAAGATGTGCTGCGTTATCTACATAAAGATTGTTTTTGAAGTCTTTCAGCTTCCAAATATCGACTTCATGTTTTTGGTTAATAACCGAAGCTTCAAAAGGATCTACGGCTAATTTATCTTCTAATTTTAGATATTTGAAGAATTTCCTAAGGGAAGAAAGGTGTCTTTGCATTGAAGCCGGTGAAAACACCTCGATAAAGCTAGATTTATATTCCTCAAGCGTCTTGTTTGTTATAGGAGAAGACAAAAATGTCCCATATTGTTTTTCAAACCATTTGATAAAGTGGTTGATATCAGAGGAGTAATTTTTTACAGTAACCTTAGAGGGTTTTTCCTCTTGTGAAAATAGATATGATTTAAACTGCTCCAATAAGTTCATTTAATCCCTTGGACCCTTAGAAATACAAAAAGGGTAGGCAGGCACGAGATTATACGGATTATACCGATTATACGCTGACGAAAAGATATTTTTACTCATACTATTAGAATAGAAAACTTTGGAAAATAAAGTCAAGGACCTAGAGTACTTAGCTATAAAAGTCTTTGATACAGTTTTATATATTCACCTTTTTATTGGTAAAACGTGAAAAATAATAATTTTATTTTTGTTTTAACGCATAACCCTATTTTCACAAAAGCTCATCAATATAGAAAATAAATAATCATAATATATCAAATGATTACAATATTCCTAAATTGCCATCTGATGCAGTTAATAGAGAGTACTCGTTTTTAAACTACTTTTTGAAAATATTTTTCTTTTTAAAATAAACAATATTAAAAATCTTTTAAAAGAATTAATTTTTGTATCATTAATCTCAGCAAGTTTTTTAGCAGAGAAGGAGATTAAGCGATAAGGTTTTTTGATGAGGTTTTTGGATTGATATAATAGGCTTTTTAAATTTAGGTTTGAGATTGGTGAGTTTGAGTCATTTTTAAGGCTATATTTGGGTACTTTTTTATGTACTTTCGATAATAAGAGCAATTTCTTCCCGAGAGCGGGTATTGCCCGGAAGAGCAATAGAATTAGAGGTAAGTTCAATCTCAAACCACTTATCAAGATCGGCAACTAAATCCGTTTGTAATGGTTTGAGGCTATCAAGCTTTTTCTTTTTAGCTGTAATTCGTTTTAATATGTCTTCCATGCCATAAATATAAAGTAATGCCTTACGTTTAACAAGAAGTAATTTTGAAATTATTCAACTAATCGTTATACAGTTTAGTATTAAATTGTATATTAACAAACTACAAATTAGTACTAAAATGAATAGTATGACCATCTTAAAACGGGTAATTGAAGCTGATATAGATAAATATCTTGAAAGTGACGAGATAAAAATACTGTTTATCTGGGGGCCAAGACGTTCAGGCAAAACGACTCTTTTAGATAAATTGGCCAAGGGCTTAGGAGTTGCAAAATACAATTTTGATCTTGCTTCAGACAGGGATAAATTTGCACCAAGAAGAGATGTGCTTGAGAGAATTGTTAAAGAAAATAAAGTTATATTAATTGATGAGGTACAAAGCTATCCAGAGGCAACAGTCATTCTCAAAGCTTTATATGACGAATTTAAAGTAAAAGTCATAGCTACAGGAAGTTCAGAACTTCGCCAAAAGTCTTCCAAGGAGTTTGATACCATGGCCGGCAGGTTTAAAGAAATATACTGCCTGCCGCTTTCAGTATTTGAAGTTTTTGAAAACACACTGCCAAATCCTTCAGATGAAGAGGATTTTATACGACAGATGGCAGGCAAGGTCCAGATTTTTGGTTCTTATCCTGAAGTTTATCTAAGGGATGATATTTCAGAAAAAGAGAGGATTGATTTGCTTCAAGGAATTCTAGACGCATATGTTCTAGAGGATATAATTGATATTTATAAGTTAAAAAATCAAAAATTGGCAAAGGATATTCTGACCAAAATTGCCCTTCAGTTAGGTTCAGAAGTCTCGATACGAGAAATAGCTCTTTCTTTAGGAGCGATTCCCTCAACAGTCTCAAACTATATTGAGATTTTTATTAAAAACTATATCTTAATACCTCTTGGTTCATTTAAGACAAATATCAGAAAAGCAGTCTCGGAAAACCGGAAGCTTTACTTTTATGACCTAGGTATTCGTAATATCTTAATTCAGGATTTTAGGCAGCTGGAGCTTCGTCAAGACAGGGGAGGACTATTTGAGAATTTCATTATCTCAGAGCTTGAAAAGAAACGTAAAATCTCCAATTCAAAAGTGAATATGTATTTCTACAGGGAGTATGGAGGTAAAGAAGTGGATCTTGTAATAGAGGATTATAAAAAAAACTATACAACCGTTCAAGTTAAAGCCCAAAAGGGAACTATAAAACAAATTTTTCCTCTTTCAAGCACATCTGAGATGGTTAACAATCAAAATTATTTGGAAAAGATTGAAGCTATCTTGGAAGGAAAATAATTAACATATTTACTAAATTACCTCACTCTTTTGGAAGTAGACTTTGTAAATAGCGGTACTAAAACAGAAATCTAGGCACAAGAAGCTTTGTTTATACTTATTCAACGGTCTCTTTTTCAATTTTGTCTTCCTCTAAGAATTTTTCAATTTCCAAATCAGTATAAACCCTGTAGGGAACACTAGTTTGTTTTTGTGCTTCAATTATTACTTTAGCCTCTTTTCTTCGACTGATATTTATAGCATTTTGATCCATAAAATTGATTTAAATTCCTAACTTATTAAATTATAAACTTTTAAGCCATAATTGCCAAGGCTAATTTTTACCAATTTATCCCAAATTGCAAAAAGCCACTATTTTCGCCATAATTAGGTAAGTCAAATGAAAAGATTTCTGCCCAAGGCTTTATTTTTATTTGTCTTATTTAGCTTTGCTTTGGGGTTTTTGTTTACAAAAGCGTCTCTAGCCCAGTATAAGCTTTCTAAAGGAAGCCACAGTTCAACTGTATATGGAAAACTGGGAGACTTCTATTTAAGCCTATCTGGCTATATAGCTCCTTTTGCCTCTATTGTTTTATATACGGATGGTGTCTATCTTAGGGCAACAACTGCAGATGAAAAAGGCTACTTTACCATTTCAGAGGTTTTGGTTAAAGCAGGGCTTTCCCGTTTTTGCTTTGACGCTGTTGATTTCAGAAGACTGGGTGAGTCCTACAGCTGTATGACAGTACCTCCTATAAGAAAAAACACAACCATAAAAGACATATTCTTGCCTCCTACTTTAGGTCTTCTTCGAACAACCATTGAGGCCGGAAGCAATGCTGTTGCCTTTGGCTACTCCATGCCAAATGCGCTGGTAACTTTGCATTTTGGAACAAAGACTTATACAACTACGGCAGACTCAACAGGATACTACCAGTTTGTCGTAAAAGACGTTAAGGCAGGAACCTATCAGCTTTATGCAACAGCCGTATTAGACGAGAAACCCTCCCTTACGCCTGAAAGAAAGCTGACTCTTAAATCTTTGTCTTTGTGGGAGCAGTTTTTAGAGTGGTTAAAGGAGTTATTAAATAAGATTAGGGAGTTCTTTACCTCTTTATCATTTGGTCCGCTTTGGCTTGCCATACCAATCCTTATCCTAATTATTATACTTTTGTTAAAGCTTTGGCCAGAGAGGTTTAGCTTTATCTCCAAAAATAAAACGACCGTATTTTTGGCCAAGAAATTCAAAAGAGAACACCCCTTGCATCACAAGTACTTTATGGGGTACTAGCCTTATTTTACCTCTTGAAAAAACATATCAAAACATTATAATTCCACATCCTTTTTATTAATATCCCTTGATACTAAATTCCACATCATTTCTTTATAAGCTATCTTAGGCCAAATCTTATTAGGAATTTGTTCAAGTCTTTTATCAAAATACGCTATATTGTTGATATATATGATTATATGTGGTTATATAGGGTAAGTCAAAAAGGTATATAAAAAGTTATTATTGAGTCTTAATATGAGTTCCGACGTGTCTAATATGATTTACCAGCAAACAGCGTAACAGGTCTTAAATCGTTTTGGTGCACGTTTACTATAACCTGGGCTATATCCAAACCCATCTCGAGTCTTTCCCTGATCGTTCCGGCTTGATAGGGGATATATACTCTTGACAACTGGTTTCCAAACTGTCTTTCCTGCACTACAACTTCACCTGGAGGAAGGTTAGAGGGGAGTAGATCAGATGATATATTTGGATCAACGATGGCAATTTCTCTTCTACCCGGTCTTTTTAAAAGATCCTTGCCGTCTAGAATTGATTTTACGAGCTTTGCTCGTAAAACTGCTTCATCTCCAGGATCTAAGAAGATCTGTCTTTCCGACATATAAGCCCTTCTCCTAAAAGGTCTGAGTCTTTGGCCTTCAAATGTCTCAATACCGCTTAACATAGCGGCTGAAATTATACCAAAAAATTGGGGTTTTGAAAAGCTTAAGAGGCGTTTTCTTTATATGGTTTGGTAGCTTCATCCTTGGGCTCTTCTAACGGCTTAGAACCCTTTTTCTTCTTTCTTTTAAGGTAGAGAGTAAGAAGTATTATGGCTATAACTGCAAGGGTTATTACAACCGCAAGTCTCCACGGGAATACCCAGAAATACAGGGTTGCAACAAGAGGAAGGTTATTTTCTTTTCCGTACGAGCCTACAAGGTCTGCCTTGTATCTTCCAAGCATAAAAGTTTGACCAAAGGTATTTTCAAAATCCCTGGCTGTTTGAGGATAGATATTTTGGGAGATAAGATCCTGTTTTTCGTTGAAGAATAGACCGGATACGGTAATCATGGCCTTAGGGTTAATATGCAAGTCTCCCATATTTTTAATCTGGGTGAGTATTTTTACCGGTCCGTATTCTGCAAATGAGTTTGTGAAAAACTTGACGACTTGGGCTTTTTCAATAATTGGGCCGGCAATGCTTAGGTAGAAGAGCGAGCCAACCTGGGTATTGACAGTTCCTCCTGTTGCCTCCTGCTGTTTTGCAGTTATCGGTGCATAAACAATACCCGCATAGTGTCCACCTGGTTTTGCATCCAGGGGTACTTGGACGTAGTAGTT
The DNA here is from genome assembly GCA_964624955.1 of uncultured Gammaproteobacteria bacterium. Taxonomy (GTDB): domain Bacteria; phylum Patescibacteriota; class Microgenomatia; order Levybacterales; family UBA12049; genus JACQHJ01. Next base: position 15,558 of record CAZUZF010000012.1, on the reverse strand, counting down.
AATAACTTGTGTTGCGCCCGGCTTTAATGTAAAAGAGCTGGGTGAGACCCCAATCCAGGCTGCTGCAGAATATTTTGAGTTTAAAGTATTTGGGGGAAGGAAATTAGGTGTTCCTTTTGTATCTGTTACGATATAGTCTTGAATATTGAGGCTAAAAGCTAATGGGACATTGCTTTGATTTATAACTTTAGTTATTCCTTCGGCTCTTTCTCCTGGCTTTAGGCTATGGTTAATTGCAGGATTTATAACCGTATATGTTCTTTGAACCTCTTGGGCAAAGCTGGAAATAACAGGGACAACAAAAAGAAAAGTTAATCCTATTAATATCTTTTTATTTAATTGCATTTTGGGAGTTTTCATATTTTAAAATGTTCCTGTTGCGACAAAAGTAAAGAAGGTTCTATAGGTTCCTGCTGGGGTTGTAGCTGCGACTGTTCCCGCGTACTCAATTTCTGTTTTTCTTGAGCTTGCAGGCTGGGAATAGCTGGCAAGTGTGGCGTAGTAGCCGTTAAGTCCAGTATTCCAGGGGTTTGAATACTTGGCTCCGCTGCCAAAGGCTGTTGCCGCGTTTGCCCATGTACCTGAAGCTACATCAGCTCCGCAAGGATGTATACCAAAGGCCGGATTACCGGTTGCAGGCAGTACTGCAGGGACAGGCGTATCATTGGCTGTTAAACCGTTTCCTCCGTTTGCATCGGTTATCCAAAAGCCGGTAGCCGGATCTATAAACCTACCCGAAGAAGTCGCAGTAATGGTATAACCAGAAAATGCATTGGTTGAAACACTTAATTCCTGAGCTGAAATATTGATATTGCCATTTGATAGACCTCCCAGGCTTACAAAAGTAGCAGAGGCGTCTAGCCCTGTTCCGGGATTTGTGACATCTGACCCCGTACAGCTTGAATTTTGCGTTGTGATATTTGTTCCATGTGCCAATCCTGTGATTGTGAAAGTGATAGAAGGTTCCACAGTTCCTTGAACCTGAACAGAATCAATGGTTGCTATCTTTATTGGAGTAGAGTCCAAAACAATATCGCTTGCATCCAAAGTTTCTATTAAAACCCTCCACTGGTCTGAAGATCCCGCTGCATTTGTTTTAGTTGGATTGATAAGGGCAGGTGCATATGTAGTACAAGCACCGCTACTTTGCGCAGTACAGCCTATTAAGACATAGATTATTGTTCCTGTTGTTTGTGCCGCGCTGGTTGTTAGCGTTATTGATGGAGCAGAGACAGAAATTGAATTACAGGCAGTCGTTGGGAAGCATTTAACAGTTGAAGACCCCAGGTTATTAAATGAAAAAGTCGTTGCAGAAGGGGAGGCTGTGTTGGCTGCGCTTCCTGGGAACGTTATTTTTATCTTCCCGCCATTTGGAACAGAGGTGTTTGTCGTGAACTGAATTGTGTGGGTTGCGGTTACACCCACAAAAACAGCTGTTCCCTTGTGGTGGGTATTGGTAATGCTTGATGTCAAATAGACGCTTCGTGTATTTGGGGTGCCTGAGATTTGGGCAGACATCGAAGAAACAGTCGCAGCTTCTATTGTTTGACCTGTATCTGTATTTAAAATTGCGCTGTCAGATGCCAAAAACATAGACCCGTTATCAACCACGCTTATCTGTGTAGCAGAAGCCGCCTGATCCGCATTTAATGGGCTAGACGCAGAAGGTCTTGAAGTAGTTAGCGTATCTTTGACATTACTTAGTGAGGCTGCATAAGCTTTATTGTCAATAAAAAGTCCTAGGGAAATGATTGTAAATAAAAACAATAATAGCTTTGTAATTTTTCTCACAAAAGTAAAAATATACTATAGATAGGTTTATCATATAAATTATTTGTTTGAGATGTCAAGTTAAATTATCACTTTTAGCTTATTTTTTTCTTAACCCGCAAGATTATAAAAACAGTTACTCCCAAAATAATAAAAATTGCCAATAAATAGGAAAGAGGGAAAGCAAAAAACCAGATTGTTTTGGAAAATGTAGGGCCATTTTCTTCCAAAGAAAGATTTAAAGTAGCAGTGTAAAATCCAAGCATTAATTTTTTTGGGAAAATTGCAACCGGAGAGTCTTGTTTTTCAACTATGCTTTCAATTTCTTCGTATTCTTTGGAATCAACATTAGCCTGGTTTATGTCAGGAATTGCCCTTACAGAACTAGCAAGAATATTAACAGGCATAAGCTTTATCTTCCCGGTTTTCCTCCCAAGCATATTTTTAATAACAATCTCGCCCTCTGGAGCAAAAAAATGGTCGCTTCTATTTGCAACCTCAACTTTAAAAACAACCGGTCCGCTGTCTACAAACTTTGGTGCTTGGAATTTTGAGATTGTACCTAATGTTTTTCCCTTAGGACCGACAGTGAGTAAGACGTTTATGCCAATTGTTGGAAACAAAAGACTTGAGTTTGTCTTTATATTACTGGTTGGTCTTGCGCTAAAAAGAATGGTGAAATAATAGTCCCCTTTTTGCATATTTACCGGAATCTGTACTTCAAAAGTTAGCTTCTTGTTTTGCTTTGGAGATAGAGTAATAGTTTTAACTGCCCCATCATTTTCCAATACTTTAATTCTGTTAACAAACAAAGGATCTGGAAAGCTAGATAGATCTTCAATTAATTCAATTTGCCCATCTTTGGTATTTTTGGGCCTAAAAGGTTTATAGGAAATGTTAAGTGTTAGACTTTGGTCTGAGGGATTTGTTAGGAAAAAATCAGCTCTAGGATTAGCTGGTGGAGTCGTATCCATCTGCATAATAGGAGGGTAAACACCGATTGAGGTAGAGGTAGTATTAGTACTTTGAGCAAAGGATGGAAGACTTTCTTGAAAGAAAGCTGTGAAAGTAACCATTAAGCTTAATATTAAAATTAATAATTTTAATTTATTTAACTTATTTTTCATTAAAATGTAGGTGTTGCTATATAGTTAATTACATTTGTATATAGTCCAGATGCTTGTGTCCCTGAAACATTGACTTTATAAGTTATTCTTGACTTTCTGCTTCTTGACACATTTAGAGAACTCATAACAGCAACTGCAGAAGGCGATGAGGCAAATTGTTTGTAGTAATCGGCTGTTGAAAAACCGCTGTCACAATCAGTTCCTGTAAGGTTATCGCACCTATATCCAAAGCCATAGGTAAGTGAACTTGTCCACTGGCTTGCTGTGGTTGTAGTACAAGTTCCGCTGTCACAGGTGGTTGGGGGAATCTGAAAGCCTGAAGCGTCTGCTGTTAGATTCCTGCTTTGGGAAACTGTTACTTGGTAGCCGTTTGCAGAACCAAAAGAAATTGTTAAATCATTGGTTCGACTAACTGCTGATGTTGGATTAATTATGCCAAAGTCAATAAAAGTACTGGAGATGGAAAAGCTAAAGGGAATAATGGAGTTGATATATTGAAAACCTGCTCTGACTTTATAATTTGTTCCGGTAAACAAATTCGCTCCTGTTTCACCGGATGTAAAAGTGAGATTTCTATTTGAACCAGAGGCTCTGCCAGAGATGCTATTTAGATTTCCCATCTGCACAGTATATTGATCGTTTGACATTGTCTGGGCAAATGCACTGCCAACGTAAAGAGACAAATAAATAAGGGGTAGAATTATTAAAAAATAGGCAGCTTTTAACATATTTACTTTGACTCTGACCTTAAATCTTCTGCTTCTTCCAAAACTTCATTAAGCTTTTCTATATCTTTGTCTTTAAGATTTTGCTTTTCATCTTCAATAACCTCTTCTAAATCTTCTGAAATTGTATCCGCAGCCTGCCTCGTTCTTTCTTTTAAAGCATTTACTTTCTCATCAGTTTCATCTGACCTTCTATATTCTCTTCCAAAAAAGTAGGCAAGGGGAGAAATTAGAGCAAGACTTCCCAGCTTTAGCCCGTTTGCAGTTAAATCCGCGTTTATATCGGGGAAAAAGATTAATAAACTTCCCAAAACAAAGACAAAAACATTTAAAGGGTCAAAAACAAAAGCTATTCCAAAGGCTAAGAAATATAAGACAAAAAACAATGCGCTTTCTATGCCACCGGTTGAAAATATCAGTAAAAATATTAGGGTGTTTAGTAAAAACACTCCTAAAATTCCTTCTCCTCCCAGGGTTAAAAATCCTTTTCCTCCTTTTCTTGCCGAGACTATAAAGTATAAGACTATAAGTAAACCTAGAATTTGAACTGTATAATCCTTTAAAGGACTTTCTTGCCAGATAAAAATAACCAGAAAAGAAAAACCAATAGTTAGGCTTTGGGTTAAAAGCTTCATAATTTAATACTATTTCAATACTAAGTAATTTGTAGTAAAACTTCAAGTAGACTATAGAAGAGGGCTATATAAATTTTTCAATTTCTTTCTCTAGAGTTTGTTTAAAATTCCTAATAATTGCCCAGTGTGTTTTAGGTAGGAATTGCTTAAGTTCGTTTTCAAAATTAATAGTTGTTTTTTTAAGTTGTATTAATGAAACTTCCAAAACTTCTCTTTGGCTTGGAGAAATAAGCCTTGCCCTAAGCATAAAATAAAGATCATAAAAATCCCTGGGTTTTTTTCTGGTTAAAAGTGCGTCAAGTTTTTCGTTAACAAGAGATTGAAGCTTAAGACTTAAAACTGTGTAGCTTGGAATAAAATCACTTACAACAGTGACAATATCTGCCTTTAAATCTCTTTCTCTATTTGATATTTCTATTTGTATTGACACTTCTTGAGAAGAAAGCTTAAATTCGATAGTAGCCAGATATCCTCCAGTTGTTTTTTTTGACTCAATGATCTCTGTTTGAATGCCTTCACGTTCTATTTCACTTAAAGTTGCAATAACAGCATCCTCTACTCTTTTTATATCTTTATATTGAGAGCTAAAATCCAGGTCTTGAGAGAACCTTGGGCTATTATAAAGTAACCTAAGCGCAGTTCCTCCCTTAAAAAATATTTGGGAAGATGCAGTCTGCCTGTAAAAATATGATAAAAAAAGGTGTTGGATATATTCCCTTTGAGTATTAAGTACTGTAGTCTGATTTTTAACCGCCAATTGTTTTAATTTATCAAGCGTTAACATAAGTCCTTTTTACATATTTAATAAAACTTTTTCTTTTAAAAAGTTTTAGATATTCTTGCAATTTTTCTTTATCAATACCGGAAAGATTCAAACGATCGTTATGGGGTTTTTTTCCAAGCGATTCAAAATATAAGTAATCAACAAGCGCTTTTTCTTTGTCCGCAATTAAAAATGATTTAGACCCGAGCTTGATAAGGCTGTAACCGGTAAACAAGTGATCTTTAATTGTGTAATAGCTAAATGACATATTGTTTAAAGTAAATAAACGCGTAGGTTTTGTTGTTGCCGATGTTACTGTATAAGGCATTTCGGCAAGAATGCCATAATAAGACAGCGCATATTCAAAAGAAATATAAGAGGGTTTGTAAAGAGAATTAGCTATCTCTTCCTCGCTAGGGGGATCAGTTTTTAGAAAGTAAAGGCCTTTTTTTAAACGTAAAAATAATCCATACATGGTTTGTTTTTCAAGGAAATATTTTGTAACATGCTTGGGTGTTTGGAAAAGACGACTAAACTCCTCTGGTGTAAAAATACGCATATTCCTTTCCAGAAGTTCTTCTCTCACTTGTAATGGTTTCAGTAAAGTATACATATTTGTACTTATCTGAAATAATTTTATGGCAAAAATATTAATTTGTCAAGTTTTGGATCAAGAGTTCAAGCTGGTAAGCATACACATTTGTATTATTCCAAAATACTTTTTTATCTTGTCAAGCTATTTGAGTATGCTATACTCTTTATTATGAAACAAACTAAATATTTTCCCAAAGACATTGAGCCAAAATGGCAGAAAATTTGGAAAAGTAAAAAGCAATATGCTTTTAAAGATGGTCCTAAAAAGGAAAAATACTACAACCTTGTAGAACTTACATATCCATCTGGGGATTTACACCTTGGCCACTGGTTTGCTTTTGTTCCTGCAGATAGTCATGCAAGATACAAAAAAATGAAAGGTCTAAATGTCTTTTTCCCAAACGGCTTTGACGCTTTTGGACTTCCGGCTGAAAACGCAGCCATAAAAAGGGGAATACACCCCAAAGATTGGACAATGAAAAACATTGAGACAATGAGATCTCAATTTGAAACCATGGGAACGATGATAGATTGGAACCATACAGCCATAACTTGTCTTCCAGACTACTACAAATGGAACCAGTGGATATTCCTAAAAATGTTTGAAAAAAGTGTTGCCTATAGAGGAAAAGCACTATCAAACTGGTGCCCTGTGGATCAAACAGTACTTGCCAACGAACATATTGAACAGGGTAAATGCTGGCGATGCGGAAGTGAAGTAATTCAAAAAGAGGTTGAGCAGTGGTTTTTGGCAATAACAAAATATGCAGATAGCCTTATCTGGAAAGATCCACCTCAGGCAGACTGGCCAAAACAGGTAATTGAGGGGCAAAACAATTGGATTGGAAAATCAGAGGGAATGTTAATAAATTTTGACGGAATTTCCGTTTTCACAACCAGACCAGAAACTTCTGATGGCGCAACCTTTTTGGTTGTTGCCCCAGAGCATGAGTTTGTAAAAAGCCTAAAAGTAACATCAAAAAAGATAGAGGATTATATCCTACAAGCTTGTAAAAAAACAGAGATGGAAAGAAAAGAAGACAGGACAAAGTCAGGAGTATTCTCAGGCATTTATGTGAAAAATCCGGTTACAGGTAAAGACATTCCTGTATGGATTTCAGACTATGTTCTAGCTGGTTATGGAACTGGAGCTATCATGGCAGTGCCTTATGCTGACGAAAGAGATAGGGAATTTGCACAAAAGTTTAATCTTCCAATTATTAAAACCAGTTTTAAAGCAAAACCAAAGGGAGTAAAGAAAATAAATTACCATTTAAGAGACTGGTCAGTTTCAAGACAAAGGTACTGGGGAACGCCTGTTCCCATTATTCACTGTGAAAATTGTGGTTTGGTACCAGTTGCTTATAAGGATTTACCAGTAAAGCTTCCATATAATGTTGACTATACGCCTAAGGGAAAACCGCCGCTTGCTTCAGATGAGCAGTGGTTAAACGTCAAATGCCCAAACTGCGGTGGTAAAGCTAAAAGGGACGCAGAAACCTTAGATACGTTTTTTGACAGTGCCTGGTATTACTATAGATATGTTTCTCCTAACTTTGATAAAGCCCCTTTTGATAGCAAAGAAGTTAAAATACTTATGCCTGTAGATGTGTATTTTGGAGGCTCAGAGCACACCTTGGGACATGCACTTTACGCAAGATTTTTCACAAAGTTTTTTAAAGATTTAGGCCTTGTCTCCTTTGACGAGTTTGCCAAAAAAAGAGCCCAGCACGGTATAGTTTTAGCTGCAGATGGCAATAAAATGAGTAAATCCAGGGGTAACGTGGTTAATCCCGATGATGTAGTTAAAGAATACGGAGCAGATACGGTAAGACTTTACCTTTGCTTTATGATGCCTTATGAGGCTACAGCTCCATGGTCGCCGAGTGCAATTTCCGGAGTATATAAATTCTTAAGAAGAGTTTGGGACTTAGCCCAAAAAGTAAATTTAACTAAGTCCCAAGATCAAATGACTAATAAGGATCTTTCTTTTATGCACAAAACCATCAAAAAGACGGGGGAGGATTTGGAGAATTTAGCGTTTAATACAGCAGTATCGGCTTTAATGATCTGGTTAAACCATTTATCAGCCAAAAAAAGCGTTTCAAGTATGGAATATGAAACCTTTTTAAAGCTCTTAGCTCCTTTTGCCCCACATATTACAGAAGAACTTTGGCATTTAATAAACGAAAATGCTAACTCAATTCATTTAGAGAATTGGCCTAAGGTTGAGTCTAAATACCTAATGGAAGAGGAAATAAACATTGCTGTCCAGGTGAATGGGAAACTAAGAGATACTATATCAGTAAAAAGCGATGATATAAAGGCGCAGGAGAAAGTAGAAATTGAGGCTAAAAAAAGTGAACGGGTGGCTAAATACCTAAATCAACGGCCTAAAAAAGTAATTTACGTTGAAGGTAAAATAATAAATTTTGTGGTTTAATTTATAGTTTAAATGGATAGTGACTTATCCAAAATACTTTTTGACTTTTTAAAAAAGCATTGGCTTCCGTTAGCTCTTGCGTTAATTGGTTTGATATTCTTTGTATATGGTTTGATAGCTTTTATCAGTCAACCTCAAAGCTCAAATGACATTAAATTTGAAACAAATTCTACTGCCTCAACTAAAGATAGAGAGAATTTAATAACTGTTGATATTGAAGGAGCAGTTGTAAGTCCTGGCGTCTATAAGCTAAAACTTGGCTCAATAGTTCAAGATGCTTTGGTTTTAGCCGCAGGGCTTTCAGGGGAAGCTGATAGGGATTTTGTTTCTAAAAATATTAATCTGGCAACCAAACTAACTGATGGCCAAAAAATTTATATTCCAAAAATTGGCGAAACAGTATCGGCTTCAGTTTTGAGCTCATCAACAGCGGATACTAATGCAAATGGACCGATAAATATTAATACGGCTTCAGAAGCACAACTGGATACTTTACCAGGAGTTGGTCCTGTTACAGCGGAAAAGATCATAAATAGCAGACCCTATACTAGAATCGAGGATTTAACCTCCAAAAGCATAGTTTCACAGAAAGTATTTAATCAAATTAAGGATAAAATAACTGCATTCTAGCCTTAATTTATGAGAAAGCTTTTGATTCTCTATGTTTTTCTTGTTTTAGCCTTAACTCTTAGGATGGTTTGGTTTTATTCAAATCAAAAGACCTATTCCAAGGGAGATAAGGTTAGTTTTGTCACCCAAGTTTGGGCAAATCCCAAACAGTACTCCTCACACCAAACAGTCTATCTAAGCATGGATCCAATAAATAAGGTTTTAATAAAAACAGACATAGATAAAAAACTTTTGTATGGAGATTATATAAAAGTATCTGGCACTCTTAATGCAGTAATGCTAGATGATGGTACTTCTATTTTCACATTAAATTACCCTCAAATTGAACCAAATGTCCGTGAAAATACAGTTCCATTAGCAGTCATTTATTCTATCCGCCAAAAAATAATTGACAATTTTAGGTCTAATTTAGATCCTGTTTCATCAGGACTTATGCTTGGGATTGTCTTTGGGATTAAGGAAAATCTAGCTAAAGAGTTTTTGGAAAACATTCAAATAACAGGAGTAATGCATGTAATTGCAGCTTCTGGCATGAATGTAACAATGGTTTCTGCCTTTCTTTTCTATATCTTAGCATCCTTTCTAAAAAGACAACTGGCTATTTTTCTTTCAATCTTTGGTATTGTTATTTATACGGCAATTGCGGGTTTCCAAGCCTCAATAGTAAGAGCTGCGATTATGGGAATAATAGTTTTTAGCGCTCAAATCTTGGGAAGACAGCAATATAGCCTGCACACCCTTTTAATAACAGGCTTTTTAATGCTTTTTATTTCGCCACAGCTTTTACAAGACACAGGATTTCAACTTTCTTTTAGTGCCACTTTTGGCCTTTTATATATTCCAGATATTTTTAAAAGGTTTCAAAATAGCTTTACAGAAAGTTTTATAACCACAATCTCAGCTCAGATTGCCACCTTGCCAATCCTAATTTCCAACTTTGGCAATTATTCATTAGTTTCAATCTTGGTTAACGGTTTGGTTTTGTGGACAATACCTCTACTTATGGTTTTGGGAGCTTTAAGCTCTCTTTTCAGCTTTGTTTTTAAGCCTTTATCTTTGCTTTTTCTTTACCTTTGTCTTCCATTTTTATATTTTTTTGAGACAGTGGTTGGGTTTTTCTCCGGTTTTCCCCAAACTATAAAGATCCAAAGCCTACATCCTGCTTTTATATTTTCGTACTATTTGTTTTTGGCAAGCTTTATTTTGTTTAAATATAGAAAATGAAAAAGTACATTGTTTATTTACTTTTAAGCTTAGTTTTTCTTTTGGGAATATTTTTATACCAGGGATTAAGCGTAAGAGATAAAAACCTGCATCTGGTTGTTTGTAACGTGGGACAGGGTGATGCAATCTATATAAAAACACCTTCGGGAAAGGATGTTTTGGTTGACGGAGGGCCAAATGATAAAGTATCAGATTGTCTTAACAAACACATGCCTTTTTGGGATAGAGATATTGAGCTTATGGTTTTAACCCATCCAGACGCAGACCATATAACAGGCTTGGTAAATGTACTAGAAAGATATAATGTTTTACATTTTGTTACTTCTAAAACCTCAAAAAACACTGGGATCTATAGAAAGTTTACGGAGGCTTTAAAAGCAGAGGGATTAAGCCCAAAATATGTTTTTCAAAACGATAATATAGATTTTGGAGACGGGGTAATATCAAATATACTCTGGCCTGTCAGTGAAGCTTTAATTAAGTATAATCGCGCGTCAGAAGTAAATGAACTTTCTGTTATCCAGGTAATTAACTTTGGGGATTTTAAGGCTCTTCTAACAGGCGATGCGGGAGAAACCGTGCATGAGACGCTGATTGGCTTTCTAAATGGCATAGATGTAATTAAGGTGCCTCACCATGGCTCAAAAACTGGTATGAGTGAGATTTTTATAAGTAAACTTAATCCTTCTTTGGCAGTTATCTCAGTTGGTAAAAACAATAGGTATGGTCATCCAACAAAGTATATTTTAGATTTATTAACTAAATATAAAATTAAAACTTTAAGAACTGATAAGAATGGGGAGGTGGAGATCGTTTCTGATGGGAAAAGTTATTGGGTAGTAAACTAATTATAAGCTTTTTCTTGCTCTATTATAATTTGGGTTGACCTTTTTATGGTGTCTAAACTTAAATCTATCCGGATATCTTAAGCCTTGGATTATTCCTCCGATTGCCATACCCTTGACAATTGTTAAGTATTGGAAGCCTTCATAGTTAATAAGAGTAATGGCTGTAAGCATGGATAAAATTACCCAATGGTGGATGTGATATGTCTTTGACCTTGAATGAATTCTAAAATTTGGCAATAGTTCAATTCTCCATATTCTAAGTTGCGGAACCTTATGTTTTTTCTTATTAGGGTGTGAGAAATAGAGAAAAACTATGTATCCTAGCCAGATTGAAAAAAGAAATGTAAATAAACCTGTCATATTTAATAAATTTATACCTCCGACATTAAGTCCTGACATTAAGTCTTATAGTATAGTGTATATCTTATATGATATTTAAACACAATGCAAGTGCAGTAAACTTGTTCATTTGAATATGATAAAATAAATATTATGCCAAATAATACAAACGAAAAAATTTACTCAATATTACAATCCTTAGCTCTAGGTCTAGGCGCAAAAGAGGCTGAATTTTTAATTGAAAACCCAAAGGAAAAATCACACGGCGATTTAAGCAGTAATTTAGCCTTGATTTTGGCAAAACAGTTAGAAAAAAGCCCAATGGAAATTGCCAATTTAATAGTAGAAAAACTTTTAAAACAAAAAGATCTTGGGGAGTATTTTAATAAGATTGAGGCGGTTTCTCCTGGTTTTATAAACTTTTATTTTTCAAAACAATATCTGGCTTCAAAAATAGATGAGATTATAAGTTTGGGCAGTAGTTATGGGTCTTTGGATATAGGCAGGAACAAAAAAGTAAGCGTTGAGTTTGTTTCCGCCAACCCAACAGGACCGCTTCACATTGGAAACGCAAGGGGAGGTCCTTTGGGAGACAGTATTGCCAATGTGCTTTCCAAAGCAGGATATAAAGTCACCAGGGAATATCTGCACAATAACGTTGGAGGGCAGGTTGACCATCTGGGTGAGGCTATCTATTTTACCATTCATCCGGATCAAAAACCAGAAAACTACGAAGTTCAATATCAGGGAGAGTATATAAAAGATTTGGCCAAGATAGTGGAGGAGCAAATTGATAAGCATACTGATTATTCCCAAAGCGAATTTATTAAAAAAGCAGGTGAAATAGCAGTTGAAATAATGCTAGCTGAGATTCTTAAGGATTGTGAACTTATGGGGATTAAGTTTGATAAAGTAACAAAAGAGTCTGATTTAAGAAAAGATGTAGATAAAGTTCTACCCAAGATTAAAAACTATCTAAAAGAAAACGAAGGAGCATTATGGTTTGCTCCCAATGATGAATTTCTAAAAGACAGGGAAACAGTTGTTAGAAAATCAAACGGAGAATTTACATATTTTGCTTCGGATATTGTTTACCATAATGAAAAAATGAGCCAGAATGATATTGTTATAGATATTTTAGGAGCAAATCATAGTGGTCACGTGCCAAGACTTCAGGCAGTGGTCAAAGCTTTGGGTTTTGATCCAAATAACTTCAAAACCATTCTTTATCAGTGGATAAGACTAAAAAGGGGAAACGAAATAGTCAAGATGAGCAAGCGTGCGGGTACTTTTGTTACAGCAAGAGAAGTGCTGGATGAGGTAGGAAGAGATGCTTTCAGGTTCTTCCTCCTTACCCCAAGATCCCAGACACATATGGATTTTGATTTGGAGCTTGCCAAGAAAAAAGTCTCCCAAAACCCTGTTTTCTATGTCCAGTATGCATATTCCAGAATTTGCAGTGTATTTAAAAACACCAAAGAAAGCTTTTCAGACGGGGATTTATCTCTTTTAAAAGAAAAAGAAGAAATAGACCTTATCAGAACCTTAATTAATCTCCCAAATCTTGTTGAGGAGGTTAGTAGATCTTTGGAGGTAAACGTATTTTGTAATTATGCTTTGCAAATTGCAAACCTTTTTCATAAATTCTATGAGACGCATAGGGTGATTTCAGATAACAAAGAATTGACTAAGGCAAGGCTAGCGCTTTTAAAAGCAACGCAAGTTACTCTTAAAAACACACTTAACCTTCTTGGTGTATCGGCTCCAGAAAAAATGTAGCCTCAGAGAACTTGACAACTATCTTAAACTATAGCAATAATGGTCTAGAGTGCCCAAAATCTTAAGCTTTCATAACGAAAAGGTCAAATACCCTTTTTTGAAAAGGCTTAAGGATTGGTTTGACGATCAGGATAAGTTTATTAAGGCGACATTTTTTATAACAGCAATCCTGGTTATCTCAACTCCTGTAATTGTTTCCAGCTATTTATTAATCAGGCAAAATGCTGCCCCTTTAGCTTATTCGGAAATCTGGTTTGCTCCGGATTTTGCTTCTTCGGATCTTATAAACCTTTTTAACCAACCTGAAAAATGGCCACTTGCGCGCTCTAGAGTACGTGTTTTTGCCTGGTATAATCAACAGCTCCAAACTACCTGTTCAATTTGTGGACCAAATACTCTTAATAATCTTTCGTCGGCAAATGCTTTTTCTAAGCTTAAACAGTGGGGAATTGAACAGGCCATAGAAGTGGATGTCATTAAATGGCATTCATGTACTGCGGATAAAACAGCTCCGCGTACGTTAACTTACATAAATACCATTATCCAAAGAGGAGGAAGTGTTTCATATATTGGCATGGATGAACCTTATCTGGGAGGACAGGAAGCTATTCCTGGACAGTCATCTTGCGGACAAACAATGGAACAAACAGCAATCCAAACTGCTGACTTTATGTCACGTATCAAAAAAGCATATCCCAATATTAAGGTGGGAGATATTGAGCCATACCCGCGTTTCTCATTTAGTCAGTTAAAGCTTTGGCTTATAAAACTTGAAAGTTTAGGTCAAAAACCTGCTTTTTTCCATCTTGATGTTAACAGAGGTCTGTATTCACAAGATGCCTTTACCAGAGACGCAGCTGATTTCAAAATCTTTCTTAAAGAAAGAGGCATTCCCTTTGGTGTAGTTTTATGGTCTGAAAATAGGGCAACGGACAAAGAATACTATGATGAGGTAATGAATTGGGCAGGCGTTGTCAAATCTGCTGTCGGCCTTACTGAACAAACTATCCTGCAAAGCTGGTCAACGCGAACCACAACTGGAGTTTTAGACATACCCATTAATCTTCCGGAAAATGATCCAAATGTCTTTAGTCATACAAGACTTATAAACGATGTCTGGAAGTTGATTGCGCCGCCTGATAATCCACCAATTGGCAACCATGATGTTTCAACCTGCGAAGTTACAGGTGGCTGGACTTGTGATCAGGAGGATTATAACCAAGCTCTCCAAGTTGGTTTTTTTGCCGATGGGCAAGCGGGACTAGGAGGAACATTTCTAGGTTACGCTACTGCAAATAAATCAAGACCTGACGTAGCAAATGCAGGTTTTTGCGGAGGAAACCAAAATACTGGATTTAATTTTACAACTCCGGCATCCCTTAGGGACGGTAAACCCCATACAATTTACGCCTATCCAATCAACATTGGTTCTTCAGGAATTAATCCATTAATGGGAGGGTCTCCCAAAACCATAACTTGTGCTCCCAAGACAAAACCTGAGGGATATCACGACGTATCTAACTGTAATATTTCTGGTGGCTGGACTTGCGATCCTGATGATTATAATAAGTCTATTAATGTCCACTTTTACGCAGATGGACCCGCAGGAGGAGGGGGAAGAATCATAGGCTCAACTGTTGCAAATGTATCAAGGCCAGATCTTATAACAGCTGGCGTATGCGGCAAAACAGCAGATCATGGCTTTAATTTTAAAACACCAGATAGTCTTAAGGATGGCAAACCTCACTCAATCTATGCATATGCAATTAACATAGGAAATGGCTTGGAAAACCCACTACTTGGTACTTCTCCTAAAACTGTAAATTGTAGCGTTCCAACGCCCACATTTACGCCAACTCCAACGCCAATACCAAATATTGCTAAAGGATATCACGATAGTCTTTCCTGCAGTGTTTCAGCAGGCTGGGCCTGCGACGAGGATAACTACAGCCAACCTCTTGATATCCACTTTTATAAAGACGGCCCCGCAGGGGAAGGAGGAATTTTTATTGGAAAAGCTACGGCTAATTTACAAAGGGAAGTTGCTGTCGGAAAGGTCTGCGGAGGAAACAGATCTCACGGATTTTCATTTGCAATTCCTCAAAGTCTAAAAGATGGGACTTCTCATAGTATTTATGCTTATGCAATCAATATTGGGCCTAACGCTAAAAATCCTTTACTCAATTTAAGTCCAAGGACAATAACTTGTAGCGCTCCAACGTCTACGCCCACATTTACCCCTACGCCTACACTTACTCCCACTACTATTCCCACATCTACCCCTACGCCTTAAGCAAGAGCTTAAAATTTCTTCTTTAAAACACTTAAAATTCCTGTTATAATTTCCTTCATGCAATACCAAAGAACTGTACTTCGAAATGGATTAAGACTTCTAACGATCCCCATGGCCTTTCTCGAATCCGCAACAGTTATGGTCATGGTTGGAGCAGGCTCTAGATATGAAAAAGCCAAAAACAACGGTATTTCCCACTTTCTGGAACACATGGCATTTAAAGGAACGAAAAAAAGGCCATCTGCCATAGAAATTGCAACTTTAATTGACGGAATTGGAGGAGAATTCAACGCCTTTACCTCAAAAGAGATAACAGGATACTTTGTTAAAGCGTCTAAAGACCATATTGAGCTTTGTTTAGATGTTTTATCCGACATGCTCCAAAACA
>CAZUZF010000011.1:0-24138 GCA_964624955.1 uncultured Gammaproteobacteria bacterium | reverse complement strand
AAGTTAGTGAAAGGTATATCTTTAAAACATTCAGAAAACGCCCCATGGTCTTGCCGGTTGTAATAGAAGTTTAACTTGTAGTTAAGCTTCAAACTTCCTATAATAAGATGTATGGCAAGAAGAAGACACTATCAAAAACAAAAGTTTAAGATTAAATTAAAGAAAAATACTGTTTATTCTATCTTTGCCTTTGGTGTAATTTTGGGTGGAGTTTTGCTTGGTTCTTCTTTTGCAAAAACAGGCCCAACCTTAACCACCATCAATGAGTATATAAAGGCCTATTTTGGTTTTTTATCATTTTTACTTCCAATCTTTTTGATTATTTTAGGCTTTTTTTTCCTAAGATTAAAATTATTCCTCTCAAGACCAAATGTAGTGGTTGGTTTTTTTATTCTGCTTTTATCACTTCTTGGTCTTACCCAAGAGGGAATTGTTGGAGTATATTTAAATCAATTAATTGCAGAAG
This sequence comes from uncultured Gammaproteobacteria bacterium, assembly GCA_964624955.1. GTDB lineage: Bacteria > Patescibacteriota > Microgenomatia > Levybacterales > UBA12049 > JACQHJ01. The sequence goes on along the minus strand of CAZUZF010000011.1, from coordinate 23,672 downwards.
TATTATCAGGATTTGGAGCTTTTGCAGTCTATCTTGCAGGAGTATTTGTTGGAGTAATAGTTTTGTTTGACACTTCACCTGATGAACTTTTCCAAATACTTTCGGCAATTGTAGGTTTTATTCCAAAACTTTTCCCCTCAAGAATTTTAGCTTTTTTCCAGAAAAGACAAATTCCAGCCTTGGGAGATAAGGAAATGGTAATTAAAGGAATGGGAGATAAAGATGCCAATATTAAGATTAACTCCAATACTCCGAAAAAGGATGAGCCTTTTATTTCAGATAAGCTCATTATGAATGTTCCTGGAAAACCAGGCGTTTGGAAGCTTCCCCCTTTAGATTTACTATCAAATGATACGTCCCAAAAAGCTGATCGGGGAGACGTTAAAAAAATTGCAGGCAAAATTGAAGAGACACTGCAAAGCTTTGGAATCGGAGCAAAAGTTGTTGAAGTCAATCTTGGTCCTGCTGTTACCCAGTATGCACTGCAAATTCCCCTTGGAACAAAAGTATCTAAGATTACAAACCTATCCAACGATCTTGCTTTAAATACAGAAGCTCCAACAGGACAAATTAGAATTGAAGCTCCAATTCCAGGAAGAAACCTGGTTGGAGTTGAGATACCAAATAAGTCATTGGAGGTAGTAACTTTGCGAACAATGTTATCTTCAGAACTAATGAGAAAAAGCAAATCAAAACTCGCAGTCTCTTTAGGTCTTGATGTATCAGGAAATCCTTTACTAGCCGATATTGGCAAAATGCCCCATGTTTTAATTGCTGGAACAACAGGAAGCGGAAAATCGGTTATGATAAATAGCTTTATTGCTTCCCTTTTGTTTAGGGCAACGCCTGATGAGATAAGGATAATTATGATTGATCCCAAAAGAGTTGAACTTACCGGATATAACGGTATTCCCCATTTAATGACACCTGTAATTGTTGAGGTGGACAAGATTTTAGCATCGCTTAAGTGGGCAATGAGTGAGATGGATAGAAGATATAAAACTTTTGCAGAACACGGTGTGAGAAACATTGATTCCTACAATGAACTGGCTGGGTTTCAAAGACTTCCCTATATTGTCATTTTTGTAGACGAGCTCGCAGACCTAATGGCCTATGCTCCGGTTGAGGTTGAAGATGCAATAGCGCGCTTAGCTCAAATGGCAAGAGCAACAGGAATTCATTTGGTTGTCTCAACCCAAAGACCATCTGTTGATGTTATCACAGGTCTTATTAAAGCAAATATTCCCTGCAGAATTGCTTTTAATGTCTCTTCTATGATTGATTCCCGCGTTATCATTGATATGCCTGGAGCTGAAAAGCTACTTGGGAGGGGAGACATGTTATATATCCCTCCGGATCAGGCAAAACCAGCTAGAATTCAGGGCGCTTTTGTCTCTGAAAAAGAAGTAAAGGGACTAGTTGATTTTCTCAAGAATGAAAATCCACCTGTTCAATATACAGAAGAAGTCTTGGCAGAGCCTTTAATTGCAGCCAGAAAAGGTATGGCTTCAATAGGCACAGATGGAAAAGACGCTTTGTTTGACGAATCGATTAGGATAATATGTCAGCATGATAAAGCATCAGCATCACTTTTGCAAAGAAGACTATCAATCGGCTATTCAAGAGCGGCAAGAATATTAGACCAGCTTGAGGAAGTTGGAGCTGTTGGGAGACAGGAAGGAAGCAAACCAAGAGACGTTTTGATTACAAATGCAGAAGAATTCATCGCCAATTTAAGTCAAACGTAAACATCTTTCATGGTTAAAGCAAGCGAAAAACTAAGACAGATAAGGCTTGAAAAAGGCCTGTCCTTAGAGGAAATATCTCAAAGTACAAAAATCAAGGCAGTTTATCTTGAATGTATAGAAAAAGGGGAGTACACAAAACTTCCTTCTGTTTCCCATGCATCAGGGTTTGTTAGAAACTACGCCAAGTTTTTGGGTTTAAATGAAAAAGAGGTTCTTGCCCTTTTTAGAAGAGAATTTGACGCAGATAGTATATACAGGGTTTTACCCAAGGGTTTTGAGGGAAAAGAAGAATTTTCTCTAAAAAGAATTAGAATTAAACAGACTTTTTTTGTAGTCGTCTTTATTTTTCTTTTGCTTTCCCTCTACATACTTTTTCAATATAGATATGCGTTTATAAATCCGCCTTTGGACATTAATTCTCCAGAGCAAAATTCAATTATTAAATCATCACAAATTACAATTTCAGGGAAAACAGACCCTGATTCAACTGTATATATCAATAAAAATGTGATCAGCGTTGAGAAAAACGGTAGCTTTGAAAAAACAATCAGCGTTTTTCCCGGAAAATTTGTCATAGAGGTAAAAGCGGTTAACAAATTTGGAAAAACTTCAGAAATTAAAAGAACAGTTGATATTCAACCTGCCTATTGACCTTTTATGATTTTTAAGCTAATTTAATGATATGACAGATCCTGCCCAAGCGGCCTTATTTTTAGTAATCTTAATTCTTACAGTACTCTTAGTTGTACTTGGTATTCAGGTTTTTTTCATACTTAGGGAGCTTCGAAAGACAATCGATAAGGTAAACAAAGTATTGGATGATACAAGTATTATTACTGAAAGCGTATCAAAGCCAATCTCTTCTTTATCTACCCTTGCAATGGGACTAAAAACCGGGGCAACCATTGCAAAAATATTCCAGGGTAAAAAACATAAAAAAGATGAATAATAATCAAAGCAGCAGATTTCTAGACGGTTTCGTTCTGGGCGTCATAATAGGCGCTTTAGGCGTATTTTTGTTTGGTACAAAATCAGGGAAAAATTTAATGAAAATTGTCTCAGAACAGGGGCTTGAAGGGATAGCTAATTTAATGGAAGAATATAATTTAACAAGCTTAGACGAAGAAAGTTTTGAGGATGAAGCTCCTGAGGCGGTTGAAAAAGTAAAAACTGAAACTGGGAAAGAAGACCATAGCCATAATGGTGAAGAAAAGCAAGTTAGAGAAGAAGCAGAGCAAAGGGCTCCTAAGAAAAGATTCTTCAAAAGGTTTAGAAATTAATTCTTGCCTTAACTATCTTCTTCGGGTTTTTCCTTAGTTATTAAATCATAAACCTGTATTAATCTTTCATCAGCCTGTATCTGGTCTAATACTGATCTCACTTTTTCCTCTGTTGTTTTAAGAACTTCTGCTGTTTTCTTAGTAGATCCATATTTAGCCCAAGTTGCGTAAATAAGTAGTGAGACTTTATCTTCTAACCCTATCTCTTGATTTGTATCTAATAATTGAACAATTCTTTTTATGCCTGGAGGAATTTTTATTTCTTGTAAGTGAGATTTAAATGTGGGTTCGATTGAAAAGTATTTGATTACGCCTCTTTGCTCGTAGACTAAAGAATACAATCGTTGCATAGTTCTTATATGATTTATTACTGTGCTTCGTTCTAATTGAAGAGCCTCTGAAATCTCTCTTACTGAAATACCCTTACCGCTTTTTATTAAATTCATTATATTAACAAAATCTGTTGCATTCTCGTCCATCCTTTTTGATGTTGAGTAAGGATAATAAAGTTCTGCAGAATTTCTGGCATAACCAGTAAAATCTCCTGTTACAGCGGGGACAACATTTTGCCTAATAGCATCAGCTTCCGGTTTATCTTCAACAAGCGCAACCAATGGTTTTAGAAACTCGTCAACTAGTACTCTTCCGTCTGGGGAAATCATGGCATCTGAATATTTCTCACCACCTTTAAATTGAGTTCTTCTTAAATAACCCATTCGCGTTAGATAACTAAGAACCTTTTTTATAAAATTACCTAATGCATACTCAGAAGTCCACCTGCCAAGTTCTGTTTCATCCATCAATTGCCTTACTTGATACGTAGTAAACGGAACACCAAAATAAGATAATCTTTGACAAATGGATATAATGTTGTCAGTAAAAGGCCTAGGTCTATTTGAGCTTGGGATATCTGCTTCGGGAACAATTTCATACCCAACAATTCCTTTTTCACTTCTTGAAACAGAAGAATAATTAACTAGCCCATTTTTACCTAGGCTTTCCAGAGCTGCGCTGACAACGCTTGAATTAAATCCTAGCTCGTCTATAATATCTTGTCTTCTAAGTGGAGTTTGTCTTTCTGCAAGAAACAATAGAATACTCGCCCTAACAAAAGGAGCCTTAACTTTATCTTTTGAAGGAGAAGCAGTTTTTCCCAAAATTTTTCTTAAACTTATTTCGTGCCTTTTTTCAAAATCTAATGCCAACGTGGCTGCAGGTACGCCATATTTTTCACCTGCTGGAGTTCTTTCAAAAGCTACTTCTCTCATTAAATATCCATTTGGTCCGATCTCAACCCTTTCTGTCACTAGACCTATCGGAAGAAGGGTTGTATCCATATAGCTCCAGGTTGTTATTGGATCAAATTCTTCCAGTGGGGTACCAGAAAATGTTTCAATAAACTTATTTGCTAAATCTTGCTGTATTATTGCTCCGACTTGGGGAATAAGTAAGAACGTCACTGCCTTGGGGGTTCCGTTAAATGCTCCAAGCAAAGCACTTAACCTGCCTCTAGGATTAGTAGGGAACTCACCCCTTCGTACCCTTTCAATCGGAGCCACAACGACTCCATCTCTTTCTTGCATAAGGCGGATTATATTTATTTAGGCGTATTTAATCAACTATGGGTTAAAAAGTTTTTAGAATAAATACTTTTTGTGGAAAACTTATAATATTCATGCAGAATATTAAAGGCCGAATTTTTCTATATTTTGATTATGTTCTTGTATTGTTTTTGCGTATCTGTTTTTGCCGCTTGAATCTGTAATGTAGTACATATAATCTGTTTGGGCAGGATTAAGAGCTGCTTTTAATGCAGATAATCCTGGGTTTGAAATAGGAGCAGGAGGGAGCCCAGGATTTGTATATGTGTTATAGGGGGAATTTATTTTTTTATCTTCCTCAGAAAGATTATTTTTCCACCATCTTTTCTGATCTTCTGAATAACCTAGTGCGTATTGCAGCGTTGCATCAATATCTAATTTCATTCCAATATTTAGCCTGTTATATATTACAGAGGCAACAAGGGGTCTGTCTTCTTCAAATCTTGCTTCTCTTTCAACAAGGGAAGCTAAAATTACTGTTTGGGCATCAGTTAGGTTATTGGTTTTTAAGCTTTTAACGCTGTCATACTTGGTTTGGAAATTGTTTTTAAAAATAGAGATTACAGTATTAATGTCTGCGCCTCTTGGGATTAGGTATGTATCAGGGAAAAGATATCCTTCATTTTGATTTAAGATTACCCTCCAGCTTTCATCATAGTTTGGTATTTTTGTCTTTAGGATATCTGCTATTTCTTCAGCTCTATATCCTTCAGGAACAGTTATCCAAATATCAAGGGTTCCATGCGTTAGGCTTTCTGCTATCTCATAAGCATTCATCGAAGGATTAAGCCTAAAATCTCCAGCCTGGATTTTTTTATCAAGACCGTTTCTTTTGGTGATTAAGAAAAAGACAACGGGGTCTCTTATAAGGTTTTCTTTTTTTAGATTATTTGCAATTTCTCTAACCCCTTGCCCGTTTTTAACCGAAAAGATTTTAGGTGTATTATCTTGGGAATTGACTGGTAAGACTCCGTTTTGCCACCAGAAGATTGAGATTATAACAAAGACTAAAAGTAAAACTACTACTGCTATAATTCTTTTCATTCGTAAAGTACTATTGGAAAGTTTTTCAAAGAATCCTTTCCTTCTTTAAGATTATACACTTTTTCGCTAAAAAGTGTATATAAAACGTCTCCTACTTCAACGCTTTCACCAATTTTTTTGTTTAGATAAATTCCCGATGCTTTCATTTCAGGAGCGCCCAGTATTTTTGCAATATGGGTTATATTTTTAATATTCAATTCATTAATAATTCCAGGCTTAACTGCTTTTTCTTCATATTTGTTTTTGGCAAGTTTTAACTTACTGCTTTCTGTATTTGGATTTCCTCCTTGGGCTTTAATTATTTGTTTGAATTTTTCAAGTGCAATTTTCTTTTGCAAAATTGTCAAGGCCAGGTTATAGACATTCCCAAAATCTTTTAACATTTTTTGCCTATTTTGACTGTCTTCAAAGCAAAGTTCCAAAAGCGCTGTGGCAATAGTTAAGCTTCTAACCTCAAGGTCAATTGGTCTATCCTTTGTCTGTTCCAAAACTTTAAGGGAATCTCTGATTTCAAGTACAGGACCAACACCTCTCCCTGCCGGCTCATCTGTTTTATAGGTTAAAACCTTTATTTTTATCTTAAATCTTTTGGCAAGGTATTCAAACTTTTCACTCAACACTTTTGCATCTTTTAGCGTGTGGACTTTAACGTGTTTTCCGTAAGGCAAATCAATGACAATATGGTTTGATCCAAAAGCAATTTTTTTGGCCATTATTGAAACAACTACTTTGTCATAACTTTCAAAAAGAAGTGGTTTTTCAACCTGGATTATGATGTCATCGGCTGGGGCCAAATGAAAACTTCCTCCCCAGACAATACAGCCATTTGTTTTGTTAACCACGTCAATAATTTTTTGTTTGGAAAGCTTTACAGGAGCAAGGACTTCCATGTCATCTGCTGTTCCGTCAGGACTTGTTATCGCCCTTGAAGAGCTTTTGGGAATTTTAAATCCTGCTGCCGCTATAATTGAGACAACAATTGGTGTTGTCCTGGTTGCTGGCACTCCTCCTATTGAGTGTTTGTCTGCAACAATACCTTCAAATTCAAGTCTTTCTCCTGTTTCCACCATCGCCTTGGTTAAATAGTAGAGTTCTTGGTTGGTAAATCCTTTTGAATAGCCTGAGGCTGCAAAGTATGTTGTTAAGATATCGCCAAAACGTTTTTTGGAGATCTCATCCATAATTGCATAAATCTCCTCGTAAGAAAGATCTTTCCCAAGAAGTTTTTTTCTTATGGCATTTATAGCCAGGTGTTTCTCATCCATATTATTTTAATTATTAATTATTTACTTAGGATTTGCCTAAATACTATATGCATTGCCTGTTTCAAAACTCTTAAAATAAATGAAAACCAGTTGTTTATTATTCTATAAACATTTGGCCAGATTTTTTTTAAAAATATATAAATTCTATTGTTGTACATATTTTGCTTATTAGTATTTATTACCAATAATATTTTATGTTTTTATAAGTCTTGCTTTAATTGCCAATCTTTTCCAAATAGTTCCAGGAGGAGTACAAGTGATTAAAGTAATGAAGCTATCATCAAAGCTTTGTTCCAAAACCGATGTATTATCAGGATCTACAACGCTTATGTTTTCAACCCTGTATTTATAGGTGACATTTCCTACGGTTACAATAATTTCATCCCCAATAGTTAGTTTATATAGAAAGGTAAATATTGTTTTATAGTTTCCCTCCTTATACAACTGAGGGAGTGTTGAATGGCCAAAAATCGCAGCGTTTCCATTATCAGGCGGGACTGCTGTTCCGCCGTAATTTACCAAGTGTTTAAGTAAATCTGTATCAACCGCACTAACCTGTGCGTCCTTTATATTAATTTTAGGAATGGAGATTTTATAAAAGGAGGTCTTGGTACTTGTTTGTTTGTCATATCTGTAACTTGGAAACCAATTTTGTGCATTGGTATAGTCAACACCAGAAAGGGTTTGGGAAGCGCCTTGTAAAAGAGAAGCAATTGAGTTTTGGTTAACAATAGTGCTTTTTGGAATTGGAGAGTTGATTTCCGCATTGGCAAAAACAGGAGCAAAATATAATTGCCAGGAAATTAAAGGGAAAAACACATATCCTGCAATTAAAATTCCCATGCCGATAACAAATAAACTAACCAGTTTTAAAAACTTTTTTTTGTCAATCGTTGTTCTTCTTTTTTTATATACTTTTTTAACCATTTAATTAGAAGAGATATCAACTGTTATGTTTTTGGGATTTTTAGGAAGGGTTGATGACAAAAATGGAAGATTAGGCGATATTTGAATTTCAACCTCTTTTACATTTTGCATGTTTGAAAGCTGGTTTTTTGCCTTTTTAACATCAGTCCCCGCCATTTGTTTTATAAGATCCTCTGTGTTTATTTTGGGAAACAGTTTTGCGGTAATTACCAAGTCTGCACTTATGTCTTCGTTTTTGGTAATCTTAATATTTTTTGCATTAACGTTAAACTGGCTTTTTTCTATTGAAAAGTTAGAGTTATCAAATAGTTTCTCCGAAAGTTTAGTTATATCCCCAGTTTCGTATGAGAGAAAATTAAAAGAAACAGTTGCAGAAAGGGTTATTTTGTCTGCCTGGTCATCTTCTTTTTTATCAAATTTTTCATTGTTTAAGTCTGTGTCCACAAACTGAGGCAATATAGTTTTTCCACTACTTACTTTAGAGCTTATATCATTTTTTGCTTTATCTGATAAAGATTTTGGAAGTTCAGACCTAAGTTTTGCTAGATCATTTTCAGAAACAACGGTTACGCTTTTTTTAGTTCCCCCTGAAAAAGCATTATCATTTTTAGCTGCAACGGTTTTACTTGTTCCAACTGTAAATTTAGAGCCTGATGGAAGATTTCCCTCTGTTCCGATTTCTTGGGCTGTTACTGCTACATTTGCGGTTCCTGGTTTTGTTCCTGAGAAAATATCGCCTGATGCAGATGCTACTTTAACATTTGCATCTAATGTAAATTTAATTCCATTTGAGGAGGTAATTATTGTTTGCTTATCTAAGGAGACAGAATTTGTGTCGTTGTTAAAGATGGTAACTGTTCCTTTTGCGTTTGTGCCAACGTCTTTTTTCCCAGTTGTATTGACAGTGACTGAGCCTTTTTCATCTACTGGGATTATTTCTGCTGCCAGAATATCATTGTCAATATTTGTAGATCCCTTTGGGGAAAAAGTAATGCTTTGGGTTTTCTCTTCAGTTTTAGGGTCAACTTTAAGTGTTATTTTTGCGTTTGTTTGGAAGATAAAGGTAAAGAAAAAAACCAAAAACAAAATTATTGCGCCAATTGTAAAAGAGATAAATTTAATATCTTTGATACTTTTTACTTTAACTAAAGAAAGAAACATTAATAAATATTTTTTAAGTATTGGGATTAAGTCTATGGAAACTGTTTTGGCCTTGGTTGCGGTTTCCGCTGCAACTTCTGGCAGTCCCTGTCTTTCTTCCTCTATTTTTACCTCCTCTGGAATTTCCTCTGATTTAAACTCCAGTTCTTCTTTTGGGACTTCTATATTTGGTTCTTCTGCCTCAGGAGTTTTAGGTTTGGTCTTTACAACGTCACCGCTTACAAACCCGAAAAATTCCATTGAGCTATCTTTTCCTACATAATCAAGCTTTCTTTCTCCATCAAGACTTTGTTCAAATGGTTTTGGTTTTACATCTTCGTCTGCCTCTGTATCTGTTTTTATAACATCTTCTTTACGCACGGTTTCCTCAAAGTCTCTTTCAAGACTAAGCCTGTGGTCAAAGACAAGCTGAGTTCCCATTTGGGTTGCGGCACCAAGTAATACTGCTTTTATATCACTATCTCCCGGAAGAGAAAGTATCTGGGGAATGTGTAAAAAGGGAAGGCTTTTACTCCATCTGTGGTTTATAAATTCCTGGGTAAGTTCGTCTTCTTCGCTATCCATGATAATTATTCTTGCAGGCATTACTTCAGGTATCTGGAAGTGTTTTAAAACAGTATCAACAGTGTGTGCTACTGATTCATGGATTTCAGATGATCTTACCTCCATTATCTTCCCAGCCCTAATTAAAGATACGCTTAGATATTTTTTCCCTACATCTACAAGGATTGCTGTAACAGGAGCTCCCTCATCTTTCTGAATTAAATTAACTACACTTTCCGTAAAGACCAAAAAGCCAATAGGATCCAAAGATAACTCGTCTCCTGCCTTTTTAAGTTTCTCAAGATACTCTTTTTTGATCTTATTGTCCTCAACCCAGGATTCTTTTAAACCAAAAATGGTTTTGTGGGTTTCAATATCCTTAGGGAGTACTTCTTCGGCAGCTGTTATTGCCCTATCTAAGACATTTAAGAATTCTTCGCTTGAGCAGTCTTCAATTGTATTGGTAAATTCTTCTTCGGAGTCGTTTAGGTATTTGATCGTAGTTCCTATTTTTTCAAATACAACAGCCTTAACTTTTTCGTTTCTAAGTATTAGAGAAAGATAATATTCGGATTTTTCTTTTTTTTCAAGAAAGGGCAGTGTCGAAATATTCATATTATACTTTTATTCTACTTTGGCATAGATTCTTTTATATCCTTTACCTAAATTCTCTTGCTTTATTATTCTAAAACTTTTAATGTCTTCTGTAAACTCAACGTGCGGTCCACCGCAAAATTCCTTGGAATAATCTCCTATAAAATACACTTTAACCTGTGTCTGGTATTTTTCATCAAACAGGCCAATTGCTCCAAGTTCCTTAGCTTTACTAAGAGGCATTATTTCAAAGTGAACCGGAAGATTTTTTCTTATCTTTTCCCTAACAATATCTTCAACTTTTCTAAGTTCACCCTCAGTTAGCATCTTGTCATGGTTAAAATCAAACCTAATTCTCTCCGAAGTTATATTTGAACCAGATTGGTAAAGTTTTGGACCAAATATATCTCTTAAGGCCTGGTGTAGTAAATGGGTTGCAGTATGGCCTTTGATTGTGAGTTCACTGGTATCTGCAAGGCCTCCTTTAAACATACCTGAAGAGGCGGTTTTAGAAAGTTCTTTGTGTTTTTCCATTAAGTTTGCAAAACCTTGTTCATTAAATGTATAGCCCATGCTTTTTATCTGTGTAGGAGAAAGACCGTACGAGGTATAAAGATTAAATGCGTCCTCAGAAGATATTTCAGTTGTTCCTTTTAGTTCATTTCCCATTGGCATTGGAGTTTCAAATATCTGTACTTTACCACCATACTTTTTCTCTATATATCTGATTCCTCCTAACCTTGCCTTTTTATACTTTTGACTTTCTTCTAATATGGAATTTTTTATGAGTTCGAAGTTGGAAGAGAGGCTAGGGTCTGTTTTAGAACATTCTTCTACAATAGCTTGAATAATAGATTCCAATTGACCCGGATTGGTTTCTCCAAGGTTATCTACGGCTCTTCTTATTAGTCTTCTTAGAATATACCCTCTTTCCTTATTTGACGGTGTTACTTTTGCATCAAGAAGATAGACTGAAGCACGGAGATGGTCTGCGATGATTCTAAATTGTTTAAGGTTTTCCTTATATGGTTTACCTGTAGCACTTTCAATTGATTCAATGATTGGAGCAAAAAGGGAAGTTTGGAAAATATCACTTTGGTTTTCTACTGCTGCAAGAAGTCTTTCAGTACCTCCCCCAAAATCTACATTTTTATTAGGTAACTCTTTAAATCCGTCTTCTGTTTTTATGTATTGCATAAAGACAGAATTGGCAATTTCCAAGAATTTTCCACATTCACATTTAACAGGATCATCTCCATCGCATTTACTGTTGTGTTTAATGTCATCAAGCCTGAAATATACTTCAGTATCAGGTCCTCCTGGTTCTCCAACAGGCATATTATCAGGAGTTCCACTTCTTGACCACCAGTTTTTGGTTACATCTCCTTTAAATATTTTGGGTTCTAATTTTTCTTCTTCAAATATTTTTTTCCAGATTTGTTCTGATTCCAAGTCTTGTCCAACATTTCCATCTCCTGCAAAAACAGCAACATAGAGTTTTTCTCTTGGAAGTCTAAGTTCTTTAGTCAAAAATTCCCAAAGCCAGGGTATTTCTTCGGATTTAAAATAATCTCCTAAAGACCAGTTGCCTAACATTCTAAAAAAAGTTGTATGTCTATTATCTCCTACTTCTTCAATGTCTACTGCTCTGAAGCAATTTTGTACATTAACAAGTCTGAATCCTTGCGGATGAGGTTCGCCCAGAAGATATGGAACCAAAGGCTGCATGCCGGAAGAGGTGAAAAGTGTGGTTGGGTCATTTTCTGGAACAAGTGGAGAATTGGCAATTTGCTTATGTCCTCTTTTTTCAAAAAAAGAAATATAGATGTCAATTATTTGTTTTGCAGTCATTTGTTTTATTATAGCAGGCTGAGGTTATATTTTGGAAATAATAGGTTAGCTAAGCTGGATTGTAAATTTTAGATTCATTGCAGCTGCCATTTTTTTAAGAAAACCAATAGAAGGATTTGCTCTTCCTGATTCAAGTCTAGAAATAACAGATTGTTTGGTGCCGATTTTTTCCGCCAGTTCTTTTTGAGTAAAACCCTTTTTAATTCTTGCCCTAATTATAGCTTCGATAACAGCAAATTCAGGCTGAAGAAGATCATATTCAGCTTTAAATTCCGGATTCTTTAAAGCTTCTTTTTCCCAAGTCTCAAAATCTAAATGTTTTCTATTATTAGGTTCTATCATATAGCATATATGCTATATGATTTCCTTCAATCTGTCTAGCGATTTTTAAATCATTAATAGGAATCTTCTAACTTTTCTTTTTCTGTCTTTTTTAATTTTTTAATTTCCGCCTCTCTTTTTAAAGCCTGGCCTCGTGTTTCAAATTTCTCAAAATGTTTTAAAACAACAGGACCTTTTCCTCTTGTATACTTAGCACCGCCTTTTAATAAACCGTTATGTTGTTTTAGTCTCTTTTCTATATCAGAAGTTATGCCAGTATAAAAAGATCCATCACTACATTTAAAAATATAAACAAAATAATCCACTAAGCTATTCTAGCTTATCCTTTAATATTTAATCTCAAAGCAGTATAATTCGAATAAATATAAATGTCCTTAATAGATAATAAAAATATGATAAAACATAATCAAAACCCAACTTTTAAAAATCTACCTTGTCCTTAGAAGCTTTATGCGAAGGATGGAGCTAAGATCATCAAAGCGCTTGAGATCGACGTTGCCTGCCCGTCTTTGGAAGGATGATTTTATAAATAATACTATGAGCAAATCATTTACTATTCACGATTTACCACTTGAAGAGCGACCGCGACAGAGATTAGTTAAATTTGGCGAGCATTCGCTTTCAATACAAGAGCTTTTACAACTTATTTTAGGTCGTGGTATTCCAGGCGAGTCCATTGCGGTAACTGCCCAAAAACTCCTAACCCATTTTGGCAGCCTACAAAAACTTTCAGAAACTACTATTGAAGAGCTTTCTCAAGTAAGAGGAATAGGTCTTGCTAAAGCTTGCCAGATAAGAGCCTGTTTTGAGATAGCAAGAAGAACAAATAACAATAACCAAACTGCAAAATCTAAACGGAAGACAAAAACAATTTTATCAGCTGAAGATGTTTATAAGCTGGTTAAATCCAAGCTTAAAAATTACACCAAAGAACATTTTTTTGTTTTATCTTTCGATACCAGAAGCAAGTTATTAGGAATTGATGAGATTTCCGTAGGAACATTAAATGCAAATCTGGTTCACCCCAGAGAAACTTTTGAAGCAGCCATTCATCGCCACAGCGCCCAAGTTATCATTGCCCACAACCATCCTTCAGGAAACCCAGAACCTTCAAAAGAAGATTTAGAAATTACCCAAAAGCTGGTAGAATCAGGAAAAATTTTAGAGATAGAAGTTGCAGATCATGTTATTATTACAAATAAAAATTATTTAAGTTTTAAAGAGGAGGGTTTAATTTAATGTCAAGTAACAACGGAGAGATAGAAAAAAGACTTTGGGATGCGGCAGACTCGCTGCGAGCTAACTCAGGGCTGAAGGCTTCTGAGTATTCTGTTCCTGTTCTGGGATTAATCTTTCTAAGATTTGCTGATTATAAATTTGGTTTAGCCGAGCAAAAAATTGCTAAAAACGAAAGCAACCGTCGGCCAATCAGTAAAATTGATTATCAGGCAAAAGGTGTCTTATATCTTCCTTCCCAGTCTCGTTTTTCTTATCTTCTTAATTTACCCGAAGGTTCAAATATAGGTGAGGCAGTAAATAAAGCAATGGAAGCAATAGAAGAGGAGAATGAGGATTTAAAGGGAATTTTACCCCGTAATTATGGTCTATTGGATAATAAAACGCTGGTGGAACTGTTGAAAACCTTTAACTCCATACCTATGGATGTCGAAGGGGATATGTTTGGGAAGATTTATGAATATTTCTTAGGTAAATTTGCTATGTCTGAAGGGCAAAAAGGCGGAGAATTCTTTACCCCAACTTCGATAGTCAAATTAATTGTACAAGTAATAGAACCTTACAAAGGAAGGATTTTAGATCCGGCTTGTGGTTCCGGGGGCATGTTTGTGCAAAGCGCCTATTTTGTAGAAAATCATAAGAAAAATCCCAATTCCGAGATTGCTGTCTATGGGCAGGAAAAAACTAATGAAACCGTTCGTCTTTGTAAAATGAATTTAGCAGTCCACGGATTATCAGGAGATATTAGAGAAGGGAATACTTATTACAATGATATTCATCAAAGCGTGGGTAAGTTTGATTTTGTCATGGCCAATCCGCCATTTAATGTGGATGGGATAGACAAGGAGCGTATCAAAGATGACCCCCGATTTCCTTTAGGTATTCCCAGGGTAGATAACGGAAACTATCTTTGGATTCAAGTTTTTTATAGTTCATTAAACGAAAAAGGCCGGGCCGGATTTGTCATGGCCAACTCTGCTTCGGATGCCAGAGCTTCAGAATTGGAAATTAGAAAAAAGTTAATAGAAGAAGGGATTGTTGATCTGATAATTTCCGTGGGGCCTAACTTTTTCTATACGGTAACTCTGCCTTGTACTCTGTGGTTTTTGGATAAGGGTAGGAAAAATACAAACAGAAAAGATAAGGTACTTTTTATTGACGCCAGGAATATTTTTAAACAAATTGACCGCGCTCATCGTGAGTTTACCCCGGAACAAATTGAACAGATATCTAAAATAGTCCGCCAATATCGAGGTGAGGAGCAAGGATATAAAGATGTTGTGGGTCTTTGTAAAGTAGTCACTATCTCCGAAATCGAATCTCAAGGTTGGAGTTTAAATCCCGGAAGGTATGTAGGAGTGCCGGAGGAAGAAGATGACGGCATCCCCTTTGCCGAAAAAATGCAAAAGCTGGAAGCAGAGTTAAAACAATACTTTCAAGAATCTGAAAAGTTAGAAAAAGAAATTTTGAAGAATTTAAAGAATATAAAAATATGATACAAACAGAAGAAAAAATATTGCAAAGATTAGACGAACTCATAAGGAAAGGTGAGGATGCAAAGAGTAGATATCGTGAAAGCCCTCCTGGTGTAATGGGTGCGGGGCATATTGATTATGATATTTTTAATGAATGGAAAACTAGTTCCGAGAATATATTGATTAAAGTAGCCGGTGAAAATAGTCATTACCGCAATAATTTTGTCGAGGATACAAAAAATCCATGGAAGTCATCTGTAGATGCGGGGGTTGGAATACTTAGGGCACTAAAGTCTGATATAGAATCGGGGTTTGTAAAAAATATCAAAGAGCTTGCTGTCGCAGAAATATTTACGGACTTTCTAGAAATCGCAGAGCATTTACTCGAAAATGGATATAAAGATCCCGCCGCTTTTCTTACAACAGCTGTCCTAGAAGATGGTTTAAGAAAGATTGCAGCTAAAAATGGCATAGACGTAAAACGATCTGATGACATAGGGTCGTTAAATATGAAAATTGCTGACAAAGAAACTTATAGCCGCTTGATACAAAAACAGATTCAAACATGGAAAGCTATTAGAGATAGTGCAGATCATGGAAAATTTAATGAATATAAAAGAGAAGATGTAGAAGTTATGTTATCAGGAGTTCAAAGATTTCTGATAGAAAATTTATAACATGCAAAATCAAAAACCAAAAAATTTAGACAATTTTATGTTCGATACAAATATTTTTGACAGAATTCTTGATGGAAATATTAATACGAAATCTTTGAATCCTAATCATACGTATTTCGTGACCCACATTCAGTATGATGAGCTCAATAAGACACCAAATATAAAGAGACGAAACAGCTTGATTAAAGTCTTCTCTGTTATATCAGGAACCACAATCCCAACCGAGTCAGTAGTTATGGATGTGTCAAGGTTTGATTTATCTAAACTTGGGGATGCGAATCTTTATGAAAAGATAAAGAAGGAATTAGACAAAATTAAGAAGAAACCAAACAATATCCAAGATTCTTTAATTGGAGAAGCAAGCATAAAGAATCATTTTATTCTCGTGACAGATGATAAAAATCTTAGGAAAATTGTCAAAAAACTTGGCGGTACAGCAATAAGTTTTTCCGAATTTCAAAAATTATGAAGCAAATTCCAAAAAATTGGCAAAAAGTGAAGTTAGGAGATGTTGTAGATATAAATCCTAGGCAGCTTGGAAACGATTATAAGTATAAAGAAATAGAATATGTTGATATATCTTCTGTTGGCACTGGTACTTTAGAAACACCAACTAAATATTTGATCTCGGAAGCCCCTGGAAGAGCCAAAAGACTTGTGGCTGATGGTGATACTGTACTCTCCACTGTTCGCCCCAACAGAAGGTCGTTTTATTATTTTAAAAACCCACAAGACAATTTAGTAGTTTCTACTGGATTTGCAGTACTTAACCCAAAAGATATTACAGATTCTCGGTTTCTTTATTATCTTGTGACCCAACAATCTTTTACAAACTATCTGACTTCAAATGTTAAAGGCTCTGCATATCCTGCTATAACTACGGATACAATCGAGAATGCAGAGGTAATAATTCCCTATTTTAATGAGCAAAAACAAATTGCCTCTATTCTTTCCGCTTTTGATGACAAGATTGAGGTAAATAATAAAATTGCAAAAACTTTAGAAGAAATGGCACAGGCTATTTTTAAAGAATGGTTTATAGAAAATTCAAAAATCAAAATGCAAAATGCAAAATTAAGCGAAGTAGTTAAACCGCAATACGGCTATACGGAAAGTGCACAAAATAAGCCGGTCGGTCCTAAGTATTTGCGGGGTATGGATATTAACAAAACGAGTTATATTGATTGGTCAGCTGTTCCGTATTGCGAAATATCAAATGAAGATAAAAAAAAATATCAACTCGAAAAAGGAGATATCATCGTGATAAGAATGGCAGACCCAGGCAAAATCGGAATCGTAGAGCAAGACATAGACGCTGTATTTGCTTCATATTTGATAAGGTTAAAAATCATTGATGATCGTATATCTCCTTACTATCTTTTTTATTTTTTAATCTCCGATCAGTATCAAAATTATATTCAGGGCGCATCCGGCGGAACAACACGCAAAAGTGCTAGTGCTGGAGTAGTTACGGGCACTGATATTGTTATTCCACCAAAAGAGCTGGTAAATAAATTTGAAGAAAAAGCTTCTTTACTTCGCGCGGAGCTAAATAATTTGCTTGTGCAAAATTCAAAATTGCGTCAAACCCGTGATTTGCTTTTGCCAAAATTAATGAAAGGAGAAGTAAAGATATGAAATTTCAAAAACTTGTGATCAGCAGTCATTGGCAACAGTTTGAAAATGTGGAAGTTAGCTTTCATAATAAACTTACTGTTTTAACAGGTGCAAACGGAAGCGGTAAAACCACTATTCTGAATCTTCTAGCGAGGCATTATGAATGGCAATCGCAATCTCTCGCAACACCTAAAAAAGATGTTGTCTCTCGAGCCTGGAAGTGGATTTCCGGTTTGCTAGAAGGCGATAATAATAAAATTGGAGAAATTGGATATTCTGATGGAAGCAAAGCAACTTTAGTTGATCCACAAAATAATTTAGCCCAATATCAGGTACAAATTCAAGATCTAAAGCCTGTTGAGTGTTTCTATATTCCGTCCCATCGTGCAGTTTTTCGTTACGAAGCGCTAAAAAACATACCAACACAAGGAATAATTGACAAAAACCAAGCATTCCAGAAAGTATCGAACAGCACACGCACCCGCTATTTTGGAGGCCAGGAGCAATCAAGCAGCTTCTATATGAAAGAGACTCTTGTTTCTTGGAGCATTTTCGGGCGCGGCAATGAAGACATGGAGCCTGATGAGAAGCTACTTGAGTACTACAAAGGATTTGAAAACATTTTAAAGATAGTACTACCTAAAGAAATTGGGTTTAGAGGATTTCAAATAAGAAATTATGATGTTGTTTTAGACTGTGATTCAGGCACCTTTCTTATAGATGCTGCCTCTGGTGGCATGAGTGCCCTGATAGATATGGCATGGCAAATATATATGTATTCTTCCAATAAAGACGCCGAATTTACTGTTCTGATAGATGAAGTTGAAAATCACTTACATCCAACAATGCAGCGCAGGATACTATCCGATTTTATTAAAGCTTTCCCCAATGTTCATTTTATAGTTTCTACTCATAGTCCTCTTATTGTCGGCTCAGTAAGAGATTCTAGTGTGTACGTATTAAGAAATAATGATCATAATAAAATCATTTCTCAACAATTAGATCTTGTTAATCAAGCAAAAACGGCAACAGAAATATTAGATGAAGTATTGGGTGTTTCTTTTACAATGCCTGTGTGGGCAGAAGAAAAACTGCAGGAAATAGTGAATAAGTATGCTAAAGGAGATATTACTGATGATATGTTCAAAAATATGAGATCCGAACTTTCAGAAATTGGTTTGGAAAAACTCGTGCCAGAGGCAATTACAAACTTGATAGGAGAAAGAAATGAGAAAAATTAGTCGACCTAATTGTCCAAATCCAAGTGCGTTACTAACTAATTATAAACATCCAGAAAATAAAAAAGCACTTTCTGATGCCTCTTTTGGGAAATGCATGTATTGTGAAAGCAAGGTAAATCATGTGTATTTTGGCGATATTGAACACATAAAACCTAAAAATAAATATCGTCAATTAGAGTTTGAATGGACAAATTTAGGTTTTGTATGTGCAAGGTGTAATAACACTAAAAATGATAAATATGATGACGATACACCATATATTAATCCTTACGATGAAGAACCTAATGATCATGTAATTGCTATAGGTGCGTTGTTGAAACACAAACAAGGAAGTGAAAGAGGCGAGCTAACGATAATTGATATATATCTCAATAGACCAGAGCTATTAGAAAAAAGACAGGCAAAACTGCAATACATAGGAAAAGCTATTGATGCCTGTATGCGTACAAGCAATGATACTTTAAGAAGAAACGGATTAGCTGAAATTTTAGAAGAAAGCAAGGAAGACAAAGAATTTTCCTTGTTTGTAGGGAGTTTATTGAAATTACATAATTTAATCTAGACTATGCTAAATAAAAACACATTAGTTGAACAATTGGTTTTTGAACTAGATTTAGCAGTCGTGATATGAATAATTATACTGAAGATTTATTGGTGGAGAAACCGACGATTGAGCTTTTGGAAAAGTTGGGATGGAAACATCTGAATTGTTTTGATGAAAAGTTTGGAGAGGGCGGGACTCTTGGTAGAGAAACAACTAATGAGGTGGTTTTGGTGTCAAAACTCAAATCGTCTTTAAAGAAATTGAATCCGGATTTAGCGGATGAGGTAATTCAACTGGCGATTAACGAAATCACCAAAAACAGAAATGTGCAAAGCTTGGTTGACGCCAACAAAGAAGTTTATAAACTGCTCAAAGATGGTATAAAAGTCAAATTACACACCATAAATGAAGATAAAATCGAAACAGTAAAAGTTATCGACTGGGATAATCCGGGAAATAACGATTATTTTTTAGCTTCCCAATTTTGGATTACCGGAGAAATTTATAAAAGACGGGCCGATCTGGTGGGATTTGTGAACGGAATACCACTGGTTTTTATTGAATTAAAAGCTTCTCACGAACGATTAGAAAATGCTTTTGAAAAAAATCTCAGAGATTATAAAAACACCATACCTCAAATATTTTGGTATAACTCATTTATTATTTTATCAAACGGCAGTAAAAGCAAAGTTGGCACAATCTCCTCTGATTGGGAACACTTTACTGATTGGAAAAAGATTAACTCCGAGGGAGAAGAAGGAATTATTAGTTTGGATACCATGATTAGGGGAACCTGCGCTAAAAAATTGCTTTTGGATATTGTCGAAAACTTTATTCTCTACACCGAGTTTAAAGGAAAAGGGATAAAAATACTTGCTAAAAACCACCAGTATTTAGGCGTAAATAACGCATTTTCAGAAATGGCAGATTCACAGAACAGAAAGAAAAAGTTGGGTGTATTTTGGCATACCCAAGGCAGCGGAAAAAGTTTTTCCATGATCTTTTTTGCTCAAAAAGTATTGCGGAAACTACTTGGTAATTATACCTTTGTTGTGGTAACGGATCGGGATGAATTGGACCAACAAATTTACAAAAACTTTGCCGGTGTGGCAGTAGTCACAGAGGATGAACACCGAGTTCGGGCAAATTCAGGAGCCGACCTAAAAGTTAAACTCACCGAGGATCATCGTTATATTTTTACCACTATTCAAAAATTCCATACCTTCAGGGGACAAGTTTACCCTAAACTATCAGATCGCTCTGATGTCATAGTGATGACCGACGAAGCCCACCGGACTCAATATGACGTTTTTGCTCTGAATATGAGAAATGCCTTGCCGAAGGCTTCTTTTATTGGTTTTACCGGCACACCGTTAATGATAGGGGAAGAAAAAACCCGGGAAGTCTTTGGAGATTATGTTAGCATTTACAACTTTAAAGAGTCGGCTGATGATAAAGCAACAGTCCCCCTTTACTATGAAAACCGCATCCCTGAACTGCAGATTATAAACCCTAATTTTAACCAAGATATAGAAAGTGTTTTAGAAAAAGCGGAGATAGACGAGGCTCAAGAGGAAAAATTAGAGCGGGAATTTTCCAGAGAATATCATCTTATAACAAGAGATCAAAGATTAGACAAAGTAGCACAGGATATTGTAAAGCATTTCATGGGAAGAGGATATATGGGTAAAGCTATGGTTGTTTCAATTGATAAGGCAACTGCTATCAAAATGTATGAAAAAGTTAAAAAATATTGGCCGCAAAGCTTACAAGAACTTAAAAACTCGTTAACTTCCGTATCAAGTAACGAAGAGCGAGAGGATCTTCAAAAGAGGATTAAGTTTATAGAAGAGTCAGATATGGCTGTAGTGGTATCACAATCTCAAAATGAAGTTGAAGATTTAAAGAAAAAGGGGTTAGATATTTTACCTCTACGAAAAAGAATGCTTAAGGAGGATTTAGCAACGAGATTTAAAGACCCTAACGATAATTTTAGAATCGTATTTGTTTGCGCTATGTGGATGACCGGTTTTGACGCACCTTCCTGCTCCACGCTTTACTTGGATAAACCGATGCGAAATCATACCTTAATGCAGACAATCGCTCGGGTAAACCGGGTTTTTCAAAATAAGACAAACGGTTTGATTATTGATTATTTGGGTATATTTAAGGATTTGCAGAAAGCCTTGGCGTTTTATGGGTCCGGACCCATTGGAGGAATAAATGCTGGAGAGATGCCCGTGCAGGATAAATCAGTACTGGTAAAACAGTTAGAGGATTTAATCGGTCAAGCCCAAATATTTTGTGAGGATAGCAACATAGATATTGAAGCTATTATTAAAGCTGATAAGTTTGAATCAATCAGGTTAGTAGATCAGGCGGTTGAGCAGATTTTAGTAAGTGATGCAACTAAAAAGGAATTTTTATCCCTCGTTTCGTTGGTTGATAGCTATTACAAAGCTATTTTACCAGATCCCAAAGCTAATGATTTTAAACCCATTCAGCAGACTTTAAATGAGATAGCCAAGAAAATAAAAACCTTAGGGCCAAGTGTGGATATTTCAGAGATAATGGGGGAGGTCGAAAATGTTCTGGATAAGTCTGTTTCTCCGGCAGGATATGTCATCAGAGAACCTCAAACTAAGTATGGAGTCAGTAAACAAGTTGATTTAACAAAGATAAATTTTGATGCTCTAAGAAAAAAATTTGAACAGGGACAAAAGCGGGCAATGATAGAAAGACTTAAGAATCAGGCAGAAAGCATGTTGGAAGAAATGATAGAAAGAAACAGAACCAGAGTTAATTTTTTGGAAAAACTACAACAACTGGTAGAGAAATATAATAGTGGTTCATATAATATTGAGGTCTTGTTTGATGAATTAATTAACTTTACTAAAGAATTAGAAGAGGAGGAAAAAAGAGGATTAAGAGAACAGTTATCAGAAGAGGAACTGGCAATTTTTGATATTTTAACCAAGCCAGATATGAAACTTTCTGAGAAACAAAAGAAAGAAGTAAAAGCCATCGCCAAGCAGCTTTTAAGTAAACTCAAGCAGGAAAAGATAGTGCTTGATTGGAGGAATAAACAGCAAGCCAGGGCTGATGTCCAGTTGACTATTGAAAAGATGCTAGATCAATTGCCGGAGAATTATAGCAATAGTATTTATCAACAAAAGTGTAATCAAATCTACCTACATATTTATGACTCTTATTACGGACAAGATAAAAACATTTATCAAGAGAGTTCTAGAGCTTTTTAATTCTGTCTTCGGCAAATGCATGAAAAGAGAAATGGATGAATAAACAAATAACAGAACAATATGTTCAAAAAATAATACTAGATTATTTAAAAACGAAAGGTTGGGACTATAACGTTAAAGCAAAAGCTATCCATGAACACGGATGTGACATTATAGTTACAGATTCTCGTAATAAGAATAAGGCAAGAAGGTTTTATATTGAGCGTAAAGGAAAATCTTATTCGAAATCTACTCGTTCTGTTTCCGAAAACGCTTTTGTTTATTCGCTCGGTCAGTTGATGACTAGAATGAAGGTAATCGCCAGACATGCCTATAAGTACGGAATTGGACTACCTGAAAATAGCGCTAATAAAGCACTAAGAAGAATTCCGTGGCAAGTTGCTAGACATCTGTGCTTATATGTTTTTTCTGTCGATGATAATGGTAATGTTAAGGAATATTCCCCAAAAGATTTTAAAAGAATACAAAAAGGATTCCGACCAAGAAATAAGCGGGGGATTTTACAGAAAAAAGTAGATTAAAAATGAAACATTTTGATTTGTCACCCCTCCAGAGGCGGGCAGGGATTGCATATCAACAAGGGCTACAGGAATGACGTAATATAAAATGAATAAATATTGAGAGACAATTTGATAAATTGTCGAAAAAATTAAAGTGCCTTGCTTGTGAATCTCTTTCTTAATCTACTCACTATTAAAGAATTCTATTCCTTCTTTATCTCCCAACGTCAGTGTCTGTCCGCAGCTATCAAAATTTCCTGTTGCAATAACAGGTTGGTCTAAATATTGTTTAAAATCTAAATTTCTAACATAGGAAAGTTTTACTACGCTACTATCATTTTTAATTAGAACTGCTCTTTTATATTTTTGTCTTGGCGCAAAATAATCTAAAAATGGATCCAAAAGAGGAATTTGTGAAGGAACTTTATCTTCAATATTTAATACTCTTATTATCCCAATCTGGGATTGAGAATCTTTATCACATAAAATTTTTCCTCCTCCAAATATTCCAAAGACAGATAATGCCAAGAATACTCCCATAATTCCAAGACTTCCTTTTAAGGTAAAGGAAAATGCTTTTTGTTTTTTAATATCTTCTAAAAGTTCAATAATTCTATTAAGTGGATTTCCTACATGGATATCTATTAAATCATCCTTTGTCTTTGAATAATGAGCATTTTCCTTAAAAAACTTTGAGATTGGATCTTTTGGCATTAATATAATTGTTACGTAAAAACAAAATAAATTGCAAGTAGAAATTAAATAT
>CAZUZF010000010.1:0-24798 GCA_964624955.1 uncultured Gammaproteobacteria bacterium | reverse complement strand
AACTCTTGTTCTTTGGCTTTATCATTGTGCTTCTAATCGCAATTCCCGTTACCGTGTATTTGGTCGGCGAGCAGCAAAAAGCAAGGATTCAAGCTGAAGCAGCAACCACTCTTTCCATGTTACCTACCCCACAGACAAAAAATGTTGGGGAAAACGTAAGCTTTGACATTTACGTTGACCCATCAAATATTAATGAGATTTCTTATGTAAAGCTTGTTTTATCTTATGACGCAACCAAACTCGCGACAATGGATGGCACTTTTGCCGTTTCGCAATGGCCTTCAGCCGACGGATCAACTTTTACCCCAAGTATTCCCATAGGGCCTGACTATGGTCCCGGAACTATAACGGTTGCAATGTCTGTGGGAGGAAGTCCGCAAAATGTATTAAAAACAAGAACCAAGGTGGCAAGTATTACTTTTAAAACTATTGCTCCAACTGAAGAAAATGTTCCAACCCAGGTTATTTTTGGAAACCAAAGCCAGCTTTTGTCAGCAGGCGGAACCGGTGGAACAGACGAAGTTGGCTCAAACCTTATTTCCAATACCTCTCCGGGTTCGGTTAATATAAAAACTGCAACAACACAGGCGCCTGTTTGTGTTGACCTCTCTTTGGATAAATCAGCAAGCGGACAAGCGCCTTACACTCTTAAATTTACGGCAACGGGAAGCGATAGCGATGGGAGCGTTGCGGGGATAAAAATAGACTTTGGAGACGGAAAAGATATTAGTCCATCTGATGGCGCAGAAGGAACCGAGGGTTATGGGACTCCTCTTGCCACTGCTTCAGCAAGTCACACCTATGACAAAGCGGGAAACTATACAGCCTCAGCTACCATAACTGATAATCAAGGACAGCAAACTCCTGGTTGTTCAACGCCTATAACCATAACAGCTGCTTCAGGGACTGTTACCCTTACTCCTACCAAAAGCCCAACTCCTACCTCAACCGGGACAACACAGACGGAAACTTTAACGTGTTCAAGTTTGAGTTTGGACCCAGGAGCAAACGGAACAGCGCCTTTCTCAGTTAATTTAACAGCAAACGGATCAAGCACTGATGCTGCAATCAGCAAAGTCAGCTTTACCTTTGGAGATGGCCTTACTCAGGAGGTAACAGACGCAGGCGGAGTGGGAACCAATTCTGTTAGCGTTTTGGTTTCCCATACTTATGCAACTTCAGGAACTTTTAAAGCTGTGGCAACGCTTACGGATGAAAACGGTAAGGTAACAGGCGCGCAGGAGTGTACTGCTACTGTTACTGTTGATTCAGACACAGAGGCAACTCCAACAGAGTTTATCGCTATCGCAAGTCCTTCACCTCTTCCACCAACAGGACCAACAGAACTGATTACAATTGGAGCAATAGGAGTACTGATGGCCTTTATAGGGGCAATACTTCTTCTTGCGCTTTAGCCCTCAATCATCGATAAAAGTGCTTTTTGAGGAATTTCTACTTTGGAAACATTAATAAGTTTTGATTTACCTTTTTTCTGTGCTTCCAACAGTTTGTCTTTTCTTGTCCTATCTCCTCCTGACATTTTTGCCAAAACGTCTTTTCTAAAAGGCGATATTTCGGCTCTTGCCAAAATCTTTGCTCCTATGGCTGCCTGGATTATCTGCTTAAACTGTTGTTTGGGAAGATTGTCTTTTAATTTTTCAATTCTCTCCCTGGCTATAAAAGAGGCCTCGTTTTTATAAACAAGTTCTGATAAAACATCTATTATATTATCGTTTATTAAAATATCCATTTTTACCAAATCTGCCTTTTTATATCCCATAATTGAATAGTCCAAGCTTGCAAAACCGGAAGAAACGCTTTTAAGATCTGAGGAAAGGTTTCTTATAAACATGGAATATGGCATTTCATATTTTAAAACCACATTTTGCTTGTGATACGACATATCTAAAAGAACCCCTCTTTTGTTTTGGGCAACTGTAAAAACAGCTCCCAGATAGTCTTTTGGGACAAAAATGGAAAGGTGCATATATGGCTCGAACATTTCGCCGTTTTCCTGCCTGTATAAAACCCTTGGCAGGGTGAGAAGTGGATTAATATTTTGTTCCTTACTTAATCTTTCTTTGACAATCTCTGCATGTAAAAGTCCCAAAAACCCAACCCTAAAACCACTTCCTAAGAAAGCTGAATATTCATTTGCCACGCTTAAAGAGCCGTCATTTAGACAAAGTTTATTTAAAGCTTCTCTTAAATGGATATATTCACTGGAAGATTTGGGATAGACTCCGAAAAAAACCATTGGCTTTGGCATTTCATAACCTGCTAGGGCGGAAACATTTGTACCTTGGATTCTAACCGTATCGCCAACCCTTGTTTCCCTTATGTCTTTTACCCCGGTTACAATATAGCCAATTTCACCACTGATAAGTTCATCTTTTGGAACAAGATCTGGAGAGAAAAAACCAACCTCTGAAACCAAAACCTTGGTGTTTTGCCGGATAAATTCTATTTGGTCGTGTTTTTTAACACGACCATTAACTACCTTTATAAAAATAATTACTCCCCTGTGCTCGTCAAAGACTGCGTCAAAAACCAAAGCCTTAAACAAATCCTCGTCTACCTTGGGACATGGAATTTTTTCTACAACTGCTTTTAAAAGATTTTCCACGTTTTCCCCGGTCTTTGCGCTTACAAAATGAATTTCATCTTCTCTAAAACCAAACATTTCAACCAAATCCTTTGCAACTTCCTTTGTATTGGCGCTTTCAAGATCAATCTTGTTTATGGCCGGAATGATATAAAGGTTTTCTTTTTTTGCCGCCGTCAAATGGGCAACAGTTTGCGCCTGAATTCCTTTGGTTGCATCAACCAATAGTATCGCTCCTTCACAAGCCGCCAGAGTTCTTGATACCTCATATGAAAAATCCATGTGACCTGGAGTATCGATAAGATCTAAAACATAATCTTGGTCACCTACTTTATATTTCATCCTCACAGGTGCAAGCTTTATCGTTATTCCACGTTCTCTGGAAATTGGACTTTGATCCAAAAACTGCTCTTTAAGCTTGTCTTTGGAAATGGTGTTTGTAATTTCTAAAAACCTGTCTGCAAGAGTAGATTTACCGTGATCCACATGACTAATAACACAAAAGTTTCTGATGTTTTTAGTTTGCATAAAAGAGTATTTTAAGGGTTAAGTCTTGTTCCGTCAATTGTCTCCTCTGTTTTGGTAAGAATTTGTCTCCAGTCTCCAATCTTTTTAAACAAAAGCACAAACATCGTTGCTTCCTTAACATTAAATAACCAGGTTAAGAACAAGTATAGAAAAAGACCCATCATACTTGATATTCCTGTTAATAAAATAAGATTGATTGTTTTTGTCGTATCAAAGACTAGTTGGTCTAAAAGCTTTATCGGTATGTAGAGCGCAAAAGCGGTGAAAAACGAGGCAAGAGAGATTTTAAAGACATTGATTAAAAAACTTTTCCTGTCAAATCCTCCAACTTTAAGATCCAAAAATATAAACATGATTAAAAAGTTTAGGATTGATCCTATGGAAAAAGCAAAAGCTATGCTTTCTATGCCAAGCTTATAAACAAAAATAAAAACAGCGCTTAACACAATCATTAAAAATGTGGTTAATGCTCCAATTATCAAAGGCGTTTTTGTATCGTGCAGGGCATAAAAACCCCTTGAAACAAGATAGGAAAGAGCTGTCGCAAATAAAGAAACGCTAAAGAAAGCAAGGGTTCTTCCGGTTAAGACTGTTGCGTTCCAGTCAAAAGCCGAGGCCCCATAAACCAATCTTACAATGGGTATTCTTAAAACCAAAAGTAAAATTGAAATAGGCAGGATTAAATACAAAAGCTGGGTAAAGCTTGTCATAAATGTTACTTTAAAATCAGACAGCCTGTCTTTTTCTTTAGATAAAACAGGAAAAGCTGCCTGGGCTATTGATTGTCCGATTAAAGCAACAGGGGCAAAAGCAAGAGTTTGAGCAAAATCCAAAATTACATAATTTCTTCCCGGATTTTCCAGATAAGAAACAAGAGTAACAGTTATCAAGGTTCCCAGTTGAAAAATAGCAATCGATAAAGTTCTTGGCCAGATTAATTTAAAAATATCCATTACCGCACTGTTTTTTATAAAATCCAAAGAAAGTCTTGGCCTAAAAGAAAATCCCAGACTCCTAACCAGCGGAAGCTGCATTAAGACAAAAATTAGGGCGCCAAAAATAACTCCGTATGCGGCTGAAAAAATACCAAAACGTTCATGTAAAAAGAAAATGCTTAAAATAATTCCAAGATTATAAAGCGACGAAGCAATACCGGGGATAAAAAAATGATTGTATGATTGAAGCATTGCAGACAAGAAACTTCCTATAATAAATATTATTTCTCCAAAAATTATAATCCTGGTAAGCCTTGTCATTAAATCAAGCTGCTCCGGACTAAATCCCGGGGCGATAATCGCCGAAATATTATGGGCAAAAATAAATAAGAAAATAGCAAAGACGGAAAAAATAATTAAACTTAAGGCAAGAAGAGTTGAGGCAACGCTGTGGGCTTCTTTTTCTTTTCCTTTGGCAAGAAAGTCTGAAAAAACAGGAATAAAAGCAGATGATAGTGCTCCTGCGATTATAAGCTGGAACAAGAATTCAGGCATTTTAGATGACGCAAAATATATGCCCAGAGTATTAGATGCCCCAAAAATACTTGCCAAAAGTCTTTGTCTTATAAGACCAAGTATTTGGGAAAAAATAATTGTTCCCATTATTACGAAGGCTGCGGATAAAATATTACTCTGCCTTTGCAAAATAAGACTGAGGCTTTTTTTCAAAAAATCTTTTGGCATATTATTGTTTTATACAGTATAACATGCTAAAATAGCGCCATGCCAGTCATAAAATCGGCCAAGAAAAAGCTAAGAAAAGACAAAACCAGAGAGCAGAAAAACTCTGTTTTAAAAAACGCCTTAAAAAACGCAATTAAGACTGCGCTTAAAAAACCCTCCAGTGAGGCTTTGAGAAGAGCTGTTTCGTTAACAGATAAAAGCGCCAAAAACAAACTTATCCATAAAAATAAAGCAGCAAGAATTAAATCAAGACTAGCAAAACTTATAAAACCAACACCCAAAAAAACACAAAGATCAAAGCCTCAAAAAACCAAGTCTTCTAAGGCTAAAAAGTAACTTTTTCTTTTGACAAACAAGCTAAATTCCCCTAGACTAAAATTGGTATGCCAAAACGGTTTGCTTCCATCAATTTAGTCAAGGATCAAAAAAGTGATTTGATCGAAAGAATCATTAACTGGGCATTAGGGGTTGGAAGAGTTTTAATCATTGTTACAGAATTAATCGCTCTTTTCGCCTTTCTTTGGAGATTTGGCCTAGACCAACAACTCGTTGATCTCCATACTCAAATAAAACAAAAGCAGGCAATAGTCAGCGCATTTAAAAAACAGGAAGATGAATACAGAAATTTACAGGAAAGACTCTCTGTTGCAGACAATTTCTCAAAAGTAGGAGCAAAAAAAATACAGATTTACAAAGATATCCTAAATTTGGCACAAACTGGAATTGCTTTTAATAAAATCTCATTTTCTTTTGATTCAATTTCCATGGAAATAAACGCAGACTCGGTTCCTTCTTTAAGCAGTTTCACAAACCAGTTAAAAGCATATAAGAATATTGAAAGCGTCAGTATAAGTAAAATTGAAACAAAAACCAGCAGTGCAGTAATTGTCGTGAATCTAACCGCAAAGCTTACACCAATAGCAAGCCAATATGAAGCTAATAATTAATAAGCTATTTAAAAAAGTAAACAGGGAAAAATATAGTAAATATTTGGAGCTGATACCTGATTTTAAAAAAGAGAAAGCTCAAAAATTTACAACACTTGTTCTTAGTCTTGTTGCAATTATTGTTCTTGCGCTTTTTGCAATCAATCCGACACTGTCAACCATTGCCAACTTACAAAAACAGCTTGAGGATGCTAAATTTGTTACAGGCCGCCTTGAGCAAAAAATTAATAATCTCTCAGTTTTACAAACAAAATATAACAGCATTCAGCCAGATCTGCCAATTGTATATGAAGCAGTTCCAAAATCAACAGAAGCGACAAAAATAACAGGACAACTTCAGACTCTGACTGAAGAAGTTTCAATGAAGATTGTCAGTATCCAAGTTTCAGAAATTGAAGCTTCTAAAAAAGGAGGTTTTTTCTACTATACTTTCAGCATTACAGCGTCTGGAAATCTGGAAAACGCACTGGATTTTTTGGAAAAAGTAGCAAACATGCAAAGAGTTATCGATGTTTCAGATATCAGCATAAATATTGCAGCGTTTGATAAAAGTTTGCAGTTTAATTTACAGGGAAAAGTATTTTATAAGGAATAATATTTTATGAAAAGGAAAGACGTCTTAATTTTTCTGGTTCCTACAGTTACCATAGTAATCTTGTGGGTAATTTTTAATATATATCATAACTTTATTACCTCAACCATCCCTTCCGAAGTAAACATGCAAATTCTTTTTATAAATCCGGATTTTAATTTAAAAACAATTGAAGAACTTAAAAAAAGAGACGCAGTTGAACCAAGTTATACTTTTGAACCCACAAAAGACCAACAGGGACAGGAGGTGGAGCCCCTGAATCCAACGCCAACCGTTACAGAAATAGAAGAAAGCAGTGCAAGTGCACAATCTACGGGAGGCGAAATTAGCACATGAGGGAGAGTTTTTGGAATAAGAAAATCCCAACAGTTTTGGGATTAATTCTTATTGTAATAGGAATTGGAGTTACAACTTTTTTAGTAAGAGAGGGAGGGATTTTTTCAATCAGAGCCGGTCCCTCCCACGATCCCCAACAAGTAAGAATAAGTAATATTACCGATAATTCTTTTACAGTTTCGTATTACACCGAAGACAAAGTTACTGGGGCATTAAGCTTTGGCGAAAGCCAGTCTTTGGAACAATCAGCGCTTGACGACAGAGATCAAAATTTAGGAAGTGTTAACAGTTATAACATCCACAACTTTACAGTAAGAAGGTTAAATCCTCAAACCAAATATTATTTCTCAATTATTAGCAGCAAAGACACATATTTAAATAATTCAAATCCATTTGAGGTCACAACAGGAAGCGTTATTGAAAATCAACCCTCAAGCCAAAATCCGGCAAGCGGAAAAATATTTCTTCCAACAAGCCAAAGCCCAAAGGAAGCAATTGTTTATCTAACTACCCAGAACTCACAGGTTGTCTCAACTCTGACTAAAAACGACGGGACTTTCCTACTTCCCCTAAATTCATTAAGGACGTCTGATCTTAAATCGTATTTTAAATTGGAAGAAGGACAACTTTTAAAGATTTTGGCATATGGCGAAGGACTTTCATCCAATGTGGTTTTATTATCAAAGCAGAGCGATCCTGTTCCTTTTATTACTCTTTCAAACGACTATGATTTTACCATTAATACAATACCCACTGCGACTTCTTCTGCTACAACACAATTCCCTTCTTTTAGCAGTAGTCTTAGTCAAGAGGTTAAAAAAAATCCGCAGATTTTAACTCCTCAAAAAGATCAAAGCTTTATAGATCAAAAGCCTGAGTTTAAAGGAACTGCCCCTGCCAATGAAACTGTTCAGATCATTATCAATTCTCAAACTCAAATAAAAGCAGATGTTAAAACAGACAATAATGGAAATTGGAAATACAGACCACCCCAGGAATTATCTGTCGGAGAGCACACTATTACGATAATTGCCAAAGATTCTTTAGGGAGTGTTAAAACAATCACCCAAGCTTTTACGGTTAATGCATCTGGATCTCAGGTAAGTGGAGAAAGTGGATCTCCCACACCGACAAAATCCCAAACCCCAACCCAAACTCCCACTCTAACTTTAAGTCCTAC
Source organism: uncultured Gammaproteobacteria bacterium (assembly GCA_964624955.1). Taxonomy (GTDB): domain Bacteria; phylum Patescibacteriota; class Microgenomatia; order Levybacterales; family UBA12049; genus JACQHJ01. Next base: position 16,931 of record CAZUZF010000010.1, on the reverse strand, counting down.
TTCGGGCATAACCCAAACCCCAACTATAACACCAACCTTAAGCGTTGCAAGTCCTACCCCAACTACCCCTTTACCGCCGACGGGCAATGCTACTATAATTACCGCAGGAATTATTGGTTTACTGCTAACCTTAATGGGTGGCTTACTGCTCCTTGTTTCAAGGAAAACACTATGAAAATTGCTATCATCGGCGCAGGCTTTAGTGGCCTTGCAGCAGGTTTTGAATTAGTAAAAAAAGGGTACGACGTTTCTATCTTTGAAAAAGATCCAAATCCAGGAGGACTTGCGATCGGCTATAAGGAAAAAAACTGGGACTGGTCTTTGGAAAAACATTACCATCACTGGTTTACCAATGACCACAATATCCTAAGCCTTGCCAGAGAAATTAACTATTCAGTAATAATTAAAAGGCCTAAAACTTCAATATTTGTAAATAATAATATTTATCAATTTGACTCTGTCATTACAGTTTTAAAGTTTCCGCTTCTATCTTTAATCGAAAGTTTAAGGATGGGTTTTTTTGTGGCATTTTTGCGATACAATCCGTTTTGGAAAATGCTTGAAAAATACAATGCGGCAGAGATCTTGCCAAAATTATTGGGGAGAAAATCCTATGAAATGATTTGGGAGCCTCTTTTTGTCAATAAGTTTGGTAAATTTGCCAATAACATTTCCCTTGCCTGGTTTTGGGCAAGAATTAAAAAAAGAACTCCTTCCTTGGCATACCCAAAAAGAGGTTTTTTGGAATTTGCAAAAGCAGTTGTTTTGGCAATTGAAAAACAAAAAGGCAAGGTTTTTTTCCAAACAGAGGTTTTGGAATTAAAAGAAAAAGACAAACCAAGCTTAAAGATAAGATATCAAAACGGCAAACTTAGAAAAGAGATTTTTGACAAAATAATTGTAACCGTGCCTTCTTTTATTTTTCTTAAAATTGCCCCAAGTCTTCCTTCTAATTACAAAAACAGTTTAGGGAAATTAAAAGGCTTAGGTGCTACCAATTTAATGTTAAGGCTTAAAAAACCTTTCTTTAGCGATAATACTTATTGGCTAAACGTCTGCGATAAAAAAGCACCGATTATGGCAATTGTTGAACACACAAACTTTATGGATAAAAAATACTATGATAACGAGCATCTTTTGTATTTGGGAAATTATAGAGAAAGCGATAATCTATATTTCAAAATAACCAAAGAGGAAATGTTAAAAATATTTGATAAATATTTAAAAAGAATTAATCCAGGATATGTCAAAAACATAATCGGTTTTGAACTTTTCAAAGTACCTTTTGCTCAACCGATAATTACGGTTAATTATTCAAAAATATTACCTTCTTTTAAAACTCCATTTAAAAATGTTTATCTTGCAAACATAGAACAAGTCTATCCCTGGGACAGGGGCACAAATTACGCAGTTGAACTTGGTCAAAAAATTGCAAAACTTGTAGATAATGATAAATAAATTAAAGTTTTTAAAACAGTATTTTATTGAAATCGTCATGTTAATCCTCGCTTTAATTTTTTCGTCATGGCTTATGTTTTCTAGTTTCCATTACATTGACGGATCAATGGTTATTGGTGCAAAAGCCTGGAGCGATTTTGCAAGCCATATACCTCTTATCAGATCTTTTTCATTTGGGGATAATTTTCCGCCACAGTATCCTCTATTTGCAGGACCTTTTATAAAATATCATTTTCTTTTTTATGCATTTGTAGGTTTTCTTGAAAAGACAGGTTTAAGAATAGATTTCGCATTAAATATCCCCTCAATTTTAGGTTTTACTTTTTTGATTTTAATGATTTATTTATTTGCAAAAGAAATATTTAAATCAAAAACTGTTGGGATACTGTCTGTTATTCTTTTTTTATTTAACGGCTCGTTTAGTTTTATTAACTATTTTGCCAAAAATGGCCTTTCTTTAAATTCAATTTTGTCAATAATGGAAATCAACAAGTTTGTCTCATTTGGTCCTTATGACCAAAGTATTGTTTCAGCTTTTTGGAACTTAAATATTTACACAAACCAAAGGCACCTGGCCATCTCTTTTGCTCTATCTTTATTGATTATTTATCTAATATTAAGGTTTAAAGAAAATGTAAAACATAAAAATTTTGAAAAAACATTTTTTACAGCGATTGTCTTTGGACTGTCTTTCTTTCTAAATATGGCAGTATTTTTAATGACCTCTTTAATTTTAATTTGCCTGTTTTTATTTTTAAAAAACAAAAGAATTTATATTTTCTTAGTGCTTTTAATTGGGACTGTTATAGCACTTCCTCAATATTTATATATATCCCAAACCCCAGCGTCTGCTTTAATCAGCCTAAGTCCTGGGTATTTGATAGAAAATTTAAATATAATAAGTTTTGTAAAATATTGGTTTTATAACCTAGGTCTTAATGTCTTTTTAATACCGCTTGGTTTTTTAATTGCAAGTAAACTAAACAAAAAAATTTTAATTTCTTTTTTCAGTCTTTTTATAGTTGCCAATTTAATACAATTTTCCCCCGAAATTGCAGCCAACCATAAGTTTTTTAATTATTTTGTCATCATTGGAGGCAGTTTTTCCGCCTACTTTTTATATTTCCTTTGGAGAAAAAGAAATCTGTTTAAGTTTTTAGTTTTAATTTTATTTTTCTTTTTGACTTTTTCAGGAATAATAGACTTTTTCCCAATTTTAAACGATCATAAAATTACGCTTTTAGATTACCCAAACAATAAAAATGTTTCATGGATAATAAGAAATACAGATAAACATAGTGTATTTTTGAATAATCAGTATTTATATGACAACGCCTCAATCGCAGGAAGAAAAATATTTTTAGGTTGGCCCTATTTTGCCTGGAGTCAAGGTTATGATACTCAAAAACGAGACGATATTAGAAAAAAATTATTAAACACCAATGACTTGGAATATTTTTGCAGGCAATCTCTTGTGTTTAATTTAAATTATGTAGAAATTAACTTACAAAGTGACGATACAGTAGTTAACAAAAGTTTTTTTGACAAAAATTTTAAAAAAATATTTGAAAATAAAGATAATGGATTTATAATCTACAATATTAATTCAAAATGTTAGCCTTAACTGATTTTATCAGTTTGTTTCAATTTTGGTTTGTGACTGTGGTAATTGGAATTTTGTTTTTTCCAATTACTTCACTTATATTTAAAGACTTTAAGGATAAGGGTTATATCTTTGGAAAAACAATAGGAATTGTTCTTATCTCTTATTCTGTCTTTATACTCTCGTTTTTAAAAATATTTAGATTTTCTTTTTTTGAAATTGTTTTTGTTTTATTTTTATATCTGCTTTTAAATCTTTATGTTTTAAGAAAAATAAGTCTTAAAAAAGTATTAAAAGAGAGTTTGAAGATAATAATTATCGAGGAAATTGTATTTTTAGTAAGCTTTATTTTTTGGGCTTTTATTAGAGGAAACATGCCAAATATCAACGGCCTTGAAAAATTCATGGACTTTGGTTTTGTGAACTCTATTTTAAGAAGCGAATACTTTCCTCCCCACGATATGTGGTATGCGGGATTTTCTATTAACTATTACTATTTTGGACATTTAATAACTGCTGTACTTATAAAACTTTCAAATATTTCCTCCAACATTGGATATAATCTAATGCTTGCTCTTATTTTTGGCCTAACTTTTACACAAGTAATTTCTCTTGTTTTAAATTTATTTGACAATAAAAAGTTTTTTATAAAATCAGCTGTTTCCTCCTTCTTATCTGCAGGCCTTGTTGCATTTTCGGGAAACTTAACTACTATTTATGCTTTTTTTAAAGCGTATGTTCCAGCAGACCACCCCGTAGTTTTTTGGAAACTGCAGTTTTTACCGTTTAGTTTCCCAAACGGTTACTGGTATCCAAACGCAACAAGATTTATTCAGTTTACAATCCATGAGTTTCCTTTATATTCGTTTGTAGTCTCTGATCTTCACGGACACGTTTTGGATATTCCTGTTGTTGTCCTTACAATTGCCGTAATTTATAGCTTGCTTTTGGGAAAAACGGTAAAAAAAACATATCTTTTCTTTATTTCTTTTTTGCTTTCCGTAATGTATATGACCAATGCTTGGGATGGGATAATATACGGCCTGCTTACCTTTTTAATTATTCTTCTTATTAGTTTCCATAAAAGGGTTTCTATTTTAAGTTTTTTTATCTCCTTGTTTATTTTAGGATCTGGATTTTTTATCTTTTCTTTTCCTTTTAGCATTAATTTTAAACCGTTTGTTTCAGGAATCGGAGTTATCTGTGCGCCGGAGTATTTAACTAGCCTTGGAAAACTTGGCCCATTTTTATTTGAGCCAAACCACTGCCAGACGTCTCCCTTCTGGCAGCTTGTTATTCTCTATGGATTTTTCTACTTTTTTGTTATTTCCTTTATGTTCTTTTTGAGGTTTAAAAAAAATTACAAAATAACCCAAAGCGATATCTTTGTGGCTTTTCTTATAATTTTATCCACTCTTCTTATCCTTATCCCTGAAATTATCTATGTTAAAGATATTTACCCTGCCCATTACAGAGCAAACACTATGTTTAAATTGACTTATGAGGCATTTATAATGCTTTCGATATCTGTAGGCTACATAATTGTAAAAATATTAATGCACTTAACAAACAAAAGGGCGCTTTTATTATTTTTTATACCCTCCCTTATTCTTCTTTATTCTGTTTTTTCCTACCCTTTCTTTGCAGTTAATTCCTATTATGACAACTTAAAAAAATATAAAGGATTGGATGGAACCTTATATCTTAAAACAACCCATGGTCAAGATTATAATTTGATAAATTGGTTAAATAAAAATATAAAAGGACAACCCGTTATCCTTGAGGCTACCGGAGATTCATATACAGACTATGCAAGAATTTCTGCCAATACAGGCCTTCCAACTGTTGTTGGATGGCCTGTGCATGAGTGGCTTTGGAGAGGAACTTATGACGTTGTTGGACCAAGAGTTGATGATGTTAAAACTATCTATACAACAGTTGACCTAAACATAACAAAAAACCTTATTAAAAAATATAACATTTCTTATGTTGTTATCTCCTCTTTGGAAAAAGAAAAGTATTCAGATATAAATGAGGAAAAGTTTAATCTTTTAGGACAAATCCTTTACCAAAATAATGGAGCAAAATTATATAAAATTAATTGAGTTAATTACTGGATTTTGAGGATAGGGAACAATTGTCTTCTTTAAGTTGACAGTCTATATACTGATGTATCTCAGAAAAATCTCCATTTCCAACCCTGGGTATTAAAACTGATAAAAAATTATATTCCATAGCTATTGGCGCTTCTTCTAAAAGGCCGTCTCTTTTATTAATCTTGTCTCCTGTGTCAATAACAATACTGGTTATTTTTGCTTTCTTCATCTTTTGAGCAAGTCTTATAAAGTCATCGAATTCCTCTTGTTTTATATTCGTATCAATGCTGTCTTTTAAGATATCATAAAGAATTAAAATCTTTGCGGGGTTTATAAGAGTTTGTGCAGAGAGTATTTTATCTTTAAAAGCTGTTATTATTTTCTGCTGCCTTTTACTTCTTGCAAAATCGCTTCCTTCTCCATTTACACCGTGTCTTGACCTAACAAATTCCAAAGCCTGTTCTCCGTTTAAGCGCTGGGGGCCTTTTTCAAAATGCAAATGCTTATACCTACAGGAGAATTTCTCTGAAATTTCTTTTTCTGCACTTACCGTTGCAATAAATTCTTTAATTTCTTCTTCTGAAAAACCACACGGATCGTCTTCTTTTCCGCTAATTGGATATTTATAATCATCAAGCGTGTTATCAACGATAATATCTAAACCACCTACTATATCAACTGCTCTTACAAAACCGTTAAAATCAATTCTGACTGCATAGTCAACGGGTTGTCCCATGACTTTCTCAACCACTGCCTCTGCCAAAGGAATTCCTCCGCCTTTTTTAATTGCTTCTCCTTTTGCATACGCTTCATTAATTTTTTTGTTGCCTCCCTCCAAGTCAGGTACCCACAAATCTCTTGGGATGGATGCAAGCGTTACTTTGTTTTTTGCCCCATCTATGTTTGCCAAAATTATTGTGTCTGTTAAATTAGGCCCATCATGGGCTCCGCCTCCGATACCAAGGATTAAAATATTTAATTTGGTTGGTTCTGCCTGCTTTAACTTTACTTCCTTTTCAAAGATTAGCTGAAATAAAAAGGGATAAAAACTGGCTGTTTTTGCAATAATAACCAAAACCAAAATAGCCACAAAAACAAAAATAGCAATAATGGCTTTATTTTTACGCATTTTGAATGATTTTAATAAACTCCTCTGCGTCAAGACTTGCACCTCCTACCAAACTGCCACTTAAGTTTGACTCTACAGTAAATTGCTTAATATTTGCTGAATTTACACTTCCTCCATATAAAACACTATACTCTCCTTTTTGCTTTATAGCAGCTGCTACCTCATTGGCATTTTGGGGAGTATCGGGATTGCCCGTTCCAATCGCAAATATTGGTTCATAAGCTACAATTGATACCCCCTTTGGAATAAATGTATTTTTGTCCTGAATACAAAAAATAGGAATAAGATTATATTTAAGGCTGACCTTAACTTTTTGTTCCAAAGTTTGGTCAGATTCATTTAAAAGCTTTCTTTCTTCAGAATGACCTATGATTACATAATCTGCAAAATCTTTGATTTGTCTTGCATTAACTTCTCCTGTATAAGCACCTTCGTCAACGCTTGATACACTTTGTGCTCCAAGGCTAACTTTTAGATTATTATCAAAAAAAAATGTTTTAAATTCTTCTAAGAGTGTGAAAGAGGGACAAACGATAACCTGCTTTTTTTCAAGTAAGGATCTATTGATATTTTTAAAAGTTTCAAGCCACAGTTTAGCCTCTTCTAAAGTCTTGTGTGACTTAAGGTTTCCAACAATTAAAAGAGAATTCATGTGGTATCATTATACGGTATGAACAAAGACTTTCTCAAGGATTTAAACAAAGAACAAACTGCGGCAGTACTGCAAAGAGAGGGTCCAATGATAGTACTGGCTGGTGCTGGAAGCGGAAAGACCAGGGTTTTAACCTATAGGGTTATAAATTTAATTGAAGAAGGTGTTGATCCGACAAATATTCTTTTATCGACTTTCACCAATAAAGCCGCCGGTGAAATGAAGGAGAGAATGCAAAAGTATTTTGCTACAAAAGGCAAAACCATATTTGATCTTCCGACAATCTGTACCTTTCATGCTCTTTGCGCAAAGATCCTTAGGATTGACGGACACTTTATCGGTATTCCCAAAAATTTTGTAATTTATGATACCCAAGATCAAAAAGACGCAATCAAAGAAGCTTTTAGTTTGCTTAATGTATCTGCAAAAGAATATAAACCCGCTTCAGTTTTGGCAGCCATATCTTCTGCCAAAAATGAGCTGATTAACGAAAGTGAATATCCTCAATTTGCAAGAGGCAATTTTGGACAAACTGTTGCCAAAGTTTATGTAATCTACCAAAAGCTTTTAAAAGAAAATGGGGCTTTGGATTTTGACGATTTAATTTTAAAAACCGTAGAACTTTTTAAAACAAATCCAAACGTTTTAGAAAAATATCAAAATAAATTTAAATATATATTGATAGATGAATATCAAGATACAAATCATGCACAATATCTTTTAACAAAACTTTTGTCACAAAAATGGAACAATGTTTGCGTTGTAGGTGATTTTTCCCAAAGCATATACAGTTTTAGAGGAGCTGATTTTTTAAACCTTGCCAAATTTAGGCAGGATTTTAAAAATACCAAAACTTTTTCTCTTTCCCAAAACTACAGATCTACACAAAAAATATTAGACGCTGCCTCCTCTGTAATTTCAAAAAACAGTACTCACCCTGTTTTAAAACTTTGGACCCAAAACAAGGAAGGAAAAGACGTTTTTGTCTTTGAGGCAATTAATGAACAAAAAGAGGCTGAATTTATAATAGAAGAGATTGAAAAAATAAAATATCAAAACCCCTTACTTAAATATTCTGATTTTGCCATTCTTTATAGAACGAATGCCCAATCAAGAGTAATTGAGGAAGTTTTTATACATAAGAGTATTCCGTATATTTTAATTGGTGGTACAAGATTTTATGAAAGAAAAGAAATTAAAGACGTGCTTTCCTATCTTAGAGTTTTGGCAAATCCAAAAGATAAACTTTCATTAAAAAGAATTGAAAAGTTGGGAAAAGCTAGGTTTGAAAAGTTTTTAGAATTTAGCTCAAGCATTGACCAAAAAGATATAAATCAAAAACAAACAATTGAACTAATGGATAATGTCTTAAAACAAACTGGATATCTTGAACTGTATGACCAAAAAGATGAGGAGGACTTAGAAAGATTGGAAAATATTAAAGAGTTAAGGTCAGTTGCAATTGCATTCCCTTCTTTGGAAAACTTTTTGGAAAATGTTTCATTGGTTGAGCAGGAATATATGCCTGATCATATAAAAGATGAGTTAGGTAAAAAAGATGCGGTCAATCTTATGACTTTGCATGCAGCCAAAGGTCTAGAATTTTCTGTTGTATTTATGATTGGTATGGAAGAAGGATTATTTCCTCACAGTCGAAGTCTAATGGAAAAGCATGAACTTGAAGAAGAAAGAAGACTTTGTTATGTTGGAATGACAAGGGCAAAAGAAAATCTTTTTTTAACATATTCAAGAAAAAGGCTTTTTTTTGGGCAAAGGACAATGAATATTGTCTCAAGATTTATCTTAGAGCTTCCCGAAGGAACATTAGAGAGAAGTTTAAATAGAATGCAAGACATACCTGAATATTTATGACAAACATTCATCCGCTGCAACATTTTCTATGGGGGGAGTTTAGAAAAAAAACCGAAGTATTAGTTATCAGAAAAAATAATCTTCAAGTTACAATTCATTCAATCCCCCATACAAATTTTAAAATTGGGTACTTTCCAAAAGGAGAAGATATAACTCAAAAAATGTTAGACGACCTTTTGGAAATTGGTAGACAAAATAATTGTATTTTTATCCAAATTGAGCCAAATGTAGAAAAAAAAGATAACAAAAAATATAATTTTAAAAACCTCTACCCTAGCGCTCATCCTATTTTTACAAAATATAATTTTATCTTGGATTTAACAAAATCCGAAGAAGAACTTTTAAAAAACCTAAGTCAAAAAACAAGATACAACATTAGACTTGCACAAAAAAAAGGAGTAAAAGTAATTGAGGACAATTCTGATAAGGCATTTAAAGAATATTTAAAATTAACTAAAGACACAACCCAAAGGCAAAAGTTTTTTGCTCATAACGAAAGATATCATAGGCTTTTGTGGGAAACTTTAAAAAGACAAAATAAGACTAAAGAATTTTCTATTCATTTATTTAAAGCTGTATATAACAATGAGACTCTTGTTGCTTGGGTATTATTTGTTTTAGGAGATACTCTTTATTATCCCTATGGAGCATCAAGTGAAAAATACAGAGAAGTTATGGCGTCAAACTTAATGATGTGGGAGGCAATTCGATTTGGCAAAAAATTAGGACTTAAAAAATTTGACATGTGGGGAGCCGCAAACCAACCAGACCCAAAACCGGATAATGTCTACTTTGGATTCCATAGGTTTAAACAAGGATATGGGGCAAAACTTATCGAATATGTTGGAAGTTTTGATTTTGTAATAAACAAAAACTTATATTTTATTTATAAAATCTTGGATAAAATTCGCTGGTTTATTTTAAGAATTAAATAATGTAAAGCCTTATATTATTTGCTTCATCTACTTTTTTAAGAGGCATTTTCATTTCATATCTAAAACTTACAATTCTTGTTCCTTTTTTAAGTTGTTTTTTAAACCTTGGCAAAAGCTTATCCAATGTTTTTGGAATAAGGTAAACAATAATTACTGACGCCTGTGAATATTTTTCATTAAAAAAATTATTTCTTTTAATTGTAATTATATCATCAAAGTTATTGATAAAAACCCTAAGTCTTGCAATAAAAACTCGCAAAGGATCTATCTCAATTCCCACCCCTTTTGCGCCTCTTTTGGCTGCTTGAATTAGTACTTCACCATCTCCACAACCTAAATCGTAAACTGTATCTTTATTGTTTATCTTTGCCAGCTCACAAATTGCTTTTGCAGTTTTTGTATTTGTTCTCCACCAAGGCGCCCAAGGACTATCCGGTGGCCAAACCATAGAAAGAAGAATAAGTAAAAATAAAATTACTAAAAGTAAAAGTATTGATAATAACATTATAATTTATAAATAAATTTACCCAATATTTGGGTTTTGTCTATTTCTCCAAAATTTCTGCTATCAAGGCTATCGTTTTTATTGTCCCCTAAAACCAGATATTTATTGTTTCTAATTTTTTTAATTCTTTTAACAAAAATTTTTCCTTTGTCTTCAAAAACCACTATATCATTAATCTTGGGTAAGTTGAATAAATAAAAAATATTTGTAGTAAGTATCTTATCTCCATTTTTTAAAGTTGGCTCCATGCTGTGTCCAGAAATTTTGTACTTTGTCAAAAGAAGCATTATTGGTAGGTTACAATTTCCTCTTTAGTTGGATATACGCTTTTTACTCTAATTGGCTCTACATTTTTTGTCTTATAAAATATTTCAGAGATTTGTAAAACTATCTCCAGCAATTCTTTACAAGCTTTTATATCAATGTTTTGCCTTGTCATAATTGAAAGCTGAATTGCCTTTTCAAGTAGATTTTTAAGATTAGGGTATTTTTCAAAATGTTCGGGTTTAAAATAATCATTTTCTAATGTTGACAGTTCGTCTTCAACCAAATGTCCGTGTTCTTCTTTTACATGTGTAAGTCTTGCTATATCATGTTTCTCTTTTGTCTTATCTTCTGTTTTTAAATCATTTAAAAGGCTTGTCATTCTAAGCACGGTGTGCGCCGCCATCTGTGCATTGTGAGGATCATATATTCCGCAGGGTATATCGCAGTGGGCAAGGGCTATTTTTTCTTTAAAAGCCTTATCTATTAAAAAACTTAAAAGTTTCATATGTCAATATTAATATTAAACTGATCTAATGTCAAAGTGATTAGTAGCCAATTGACTGATTTACGATAATAATAGTAGTTCTATCTGGATTTATTTCTTTGTTAAAAATAAGTATTTTGGATACTTCACTTTTTTCCATCCCGTATGCTTTTTGCACTCTAATGCTTTCTAAAGGCAAACAATATTCAAATATTCTTTTAATGCCATCCTCTATGTTTTCAACTATTTTTTGTGCGCCAACCACCCAGATTACATAATCTGCTCCGTATGCATATCCTGGAATTTGACTGCCCGATCTTGAAGCAATTAAAACATGACCGTCTTTGGTTAAGGCATGAACACTGCCAACTGCCCACTGGGGCGCACTACCAATTTGTTGCATTTGACGATTTTGTGTACTCCTATCCATTACGTTTAGCTTGTTTTTAATGCTGTCATATTTACCTGATTGATTTATTTGTTCAGAAATTCCACTTAAGTCTAACGTCATGGAAGAATTGTTTAAAACAGAAGCGTTAGGGGGTAAAATTTCAAAAAACTTTTGTTTTGCCTCATCAATGGTTTCTACAAAAAACACATTAAAATTATTTTTCTGCAGTGCTTGTATTGTTCTTTCTGTAGTTTTTCCGTCTTTAAGCTTTGACCATTTATCCATATTGACAGTCTAAGTCTTAGACTATACAATGTCAAGTAGTTACAAAAAGTATAGTATGGAAGAAGAACTTTTGGAAATTTCAAAAGCTGCAAAAATTATTGGAAGCAAATGGACTCTTTTAATACTTAATTCCCTTTTAAAGGGAACTAAAAGATTTGGGCAGTTGCAAAGAGAAATTGAAAATATTAATCCCAGAACTTTATCCAAAAGACTTTCTGATTTGGAAAAGGAGGGGTATATATTAAAAAAAATATATGCTCAAGTTCCTTCAAAAGTTGAGTATTCGTTAACTCCAAAAGCTCAAGTATTTAAGCAGGTTGTAAAAGCTGTAAAAGACTGCGGAGAAAAGTTGTAGTATTAATCTATCTTCTAGCTTGTGGTTTAATGCGTCTACTATAGTCTAAAAATCCTCTCATCACTGTCATTCCTTGTATACCAGAAACTTGCGCAAAAATTCCCATATTTGTTTTTACCATAATACCATCAATGTCTGGTTTTATTTCAAAACCCTGTCTAGTTGGTAAAACGCCCGCATAGAATTCTCGTATTTCTAGCAAGGTTGTAGGAGGCTGTCTAAACACTCTAGTAAAAAACGCAGGAAAATATGTTAGGACAGATTTAGACCTCTCTGGGGTATCAGTTAGCAATATAAGTTGTTCTGGCTGTGCACCTTTTATTCTTCGACCCGCCCTAAGTCGTCTATAATATGGTTCTCCAGTAACACCAATTATCATAAGGCCATCTTCCCGGCTAACTTCTTTTGACTCCAAAGGATGTCTCATGGTTAGATTATACCAAACTATAGGTTAGAGTCAATTTTAATCTTATTGAATACGGTTAAGTATTTAAGTTAACATATAAGTATGCTTGATATTTTATGCGTTGGCGATGCTATTTTAGATATCTTCTTGCAAATTCCAGAAGACAATCCCCATTTTGATTTAAATAGTGACAAAACGAAACTACTAATAGATTACGGTTACAAAATACACGTAGATGATTATGTAAAAGAAATTGGAGGAAATGCTTGCAACAGTGCTGTTGGAATTTCAAGATTAGGTAAAAGAGTTGGACTTTGTGCAGAGATTGGAAGCGATGAATTTTCAAATTTTATATTAAATAGATTAAAACAGGAAAATATTAATACGGCTTTTGTATCACAAAGTCCAAATAAAAAAACTTCCTTTTCTGTTTCTCTAAGTTTTAAAGGAGATAGAACTCTTTTGGTTGAACATGTAGAAAGGGATCATAATTTTGAGATTGAAAATTCTTCAGCAAGATTTGTGTATCTAACAAGTCTTGGAGAAATTTGGCAGGATGCATATAGAATTACTTTAGAATTTGTTAAAAAGACACAATCAAGACTGGCCTTTAACCCAGGGACTTTACAGTTAGATGAAAAAGGGAAGTTAGTTTTGGAAATTATTGAAGCTTGTGATTTTCTATTTTTAAATAAACAGGAAGCCCAAAAACTTCTTTTTGGAAAAGATAAAGATTTATCAAACCAAAATAGTGATATTAAAAGACTGTTGTTTGGTTTAAGAAGTTTGGGGGCAAAAAATATAATAATTACTGATTCAAGTAACGGATCATTTGTGTTTGATGAGACTGATAACTATTATCACTTGGGTATAGTAGAGGTAAAAGTTGTCGAAAAAACAGGAGCTGGGGATGCTTATAATGCAGGTTTTATTGCTGCAATTTTAAATGGGAAATCAATAACTGATGCTATGATGTGGGCAACAATAAACTCTGGCTCTGTTATCCAAAAAATAGGAGCACAACAAGGACTTTTAACATTAGATGAGCTTTACGAAAAATTAAGTATGTTAGGAAAGTTAAAAGTAGAAACTATTTAATCTCCAAAAGTTCCAATTCAAAAATTAATGTAGAATTTGGTGGAATTGCTCCTTGGATTCCCTGTTCCCCGTAAGCCAAACCAGGAGGAATCGTAAGTCTTCTTTTTCCTCCAGCCTTCATTCCAATTACTCCCTCATCCCATCCTTTAATAACCTTACCTACTCCAATTTGAGTTTCAAAAGGCTGGTTCCTATCTAAAGAGCTGTCAAACTTTTGTCCATTCTCTAAGGTCCCTGTGTAATGAATAACTATTGTGTCCCCGGATTTTACTTCTCTGCCTTCCCCAATTTTTTCCTCTTCAATCTTTAATCCACTTTCCAAAGTTTGTGAACTGATTATCGTTGGCACTGGAGTAGGCGAAGATTGCTGAGGCGCTGCTGCCCCTGTTGGATTGGTGGCAGTATTTTGACCTACATTCAAATTACTTGTTGTTGAACCGCTATTGCTTATCATTAAGTATACTCCTCCTATTCCTATAAATATAATTCCTAAAACAATTAATATTGGAAAAATATTTTTAGACATACTTACCCGGTAAAAAGTTATGTAAAAGAGTATTTACTATAGATAAAACTATTCCAAAAACTAAAGCTGCCAAAAAACCATCTACCCTAAATCCTTCGACAATATTGCTTACCAATAAAATTAGCAGGGCATTTAAGACAAAAGTAAAAAGACCTAAAGTTAGAATGTTTATGGGAAGAGTTAGTATTAGAAGAATTGGTTTAAGCAGTGCATTGATTATTCCTAAAATTAAGGCAACAACTAAAGCAGTTGTAAAATTAGAAACTGTCGTCCCTGGAAGTATATAGGCGATGCTAAAAATAACCATGCCACTTACTATCCAATTAACGAGTATAGCAATCATGTTCCTAGATTATATGTAATTTTTTTAAAAAGCAAGTGTTAAAAGTTTTTTGCTAAAATAGCTTATGGGAAATATTGAGATAGCTACTTTTGCCAACGGATGTTTTTGGTGTACAGAGGCAATTTTTAAAAGATTAAAAGGAGTTTTGTCAGTAAAACCAGGGTATAGTGGCGGAGCAATTGAAAACCCAAGCTATGAAATGGTTTGTAATGGAGAAACAGGACATGCGGAAAGTCTTCAGATTGAATTTGATCCGAGAGTTATTTCCTATGAAACACTACTTGATGTTTTCTGGCATACTCATGACCCAACTACTTTAAATAGACAAGGAAATGATGTTGGAACCCAATACAGAAGTGCAATTTTTTATCACAATAATGATCAAAAACAAAAAGCAATAAAATCCAAACAAGATTTGGAAAAAAATAAAGTTTATAAAGACCTAATCGTAACACAGATTACTGCCTTTAAAAATTTTTATGAGGCGGAAAATTACCACAAAGACTATTATGAAAGAAACAAAGACTATCCATACTGCAGGTTTGTGATAGACCCAAAACTTAAAAAACTTTTGGAAAAATATTCAGACAAGGTTAAAGAAGAATACCTTCATTAAGCATACTAAAGTTTAGTTTGCATTCTCTCAGATTATTCTTAGGGGATTATATCAAATCTATCTTCCCAGCTTAAATGCCACCCAGAAAAGATAGAATCCAACTATTGGTGCAACTATGCTTACTCCCATTGGAACTTGCCACCCTGATATATTTACACTCCAGCCTGAAATAACTCTCAAAACATGCCCTGCTGCAACAATAAAGAAGATGATACTTGTGATTTGATTGTAGGTTTTTTGACTCACGTTCTCACCCCCTTTTACCTTTAAAAGTATTCTTAGGGTAATTATACTACTTTCGTTTCTTAGATGTTTTTTGAGCAATTAAATAAAGGACTATAAGGGCAAAGGTAATATAAGGAAATACCCCATATAAGGTATCGCTTACTGAATTAGAGTTACCATCAACTGCCAAAAAGATAGCTATACAAAACAAAATTATAAATCCTGTTATTAAATAGCCTTTTAAATTATTAGGAAAATAAATAAAGCCAAGTTTTTTAAACCATCTTTTTTTCATTATTAAATTGTAACAGAAAGCTGCATAATTTTCTGCTCTAATCCTTGTTTTAGAGTTGGTAATTTTATGTTCGTCTTCAACAACTAATATTCTCATTTGTGCGTACAGATTATACTACTTTTCTTAAAATTAACTGAAAAATATAACCTCATGTGTTATTATATGCACTGGTAAATTTTAATATGGCTAAAATAAAAAGAAAAATACCAGCAACAATGGTAACTCAGCATCCTGACCATGCGGGAAAACCATATTGGCATAATGAAAAATTTATCCAAAGCCAGTTTGAAGCCCATGAAGCTTATCTTTCTTTTTCGCAGTTAAATGCAACAGAATACAAATGGGACTGGGAGGGAAAGCTGGTTGATGAATCAGTTCTTGAGAGATTATTCGGAGAACATTTTGAATATTTCAAAAAAAACCCTTTGGGGCAAGAAAAGTTTTTAACCTTTAGGCTTCCTAATCCAAAAGTTGAAACAGAGTTTAGGATTGGAAGGGCATTTATTAACCTTGCCTCTGCTGCTTCCATTGCGAGACACTTCAATCTTCCTTCTCCACCTTTGTTTGAAGTAATTCTTCCTATGACTGAAACTGCAGAGGAAATCTTAGAAATCCAAAAAGCATATCAGCAGGTTCATTTCCTCAAACATTCTTTATATAGATTAGATGGAATTTTAACTAATTTAAGAGTTATTCCATTATTTGAACAGATTGAAGTAATTATTAAATCAAACCAAATTTTAGACAAATATCTAAGACTTTACAAAAAAAGATTTAAAAAAACTCCTCCATATTTAAGACCATATCTTGCAAGATCAGATCCTGCACTTAATTCAGGCATTGTTCCAACTGTTCTTGCCATTAAAATTGCCCTTTCAAGATTTAGGCTTTTGGAAAAAAAATTAAGGATACCTTTATTTCCAATAATAGGAGCAGCAAGCCTTCCTTTTAGAGGTGGTATCAGTCCAAAAACAGTCAGAGAATTTGCCAATGAATATAAAGGAGTTAGAACAACCACAATTCAAAGTGCCTTTAGATATGACTTTGATAAAAGACAAGTTATTAAAGCCATTAAAGAACTTGAAGAAATTTTACCAACACAAGTTGCTGTTTTAATTTCCAAAAGAGAGGAAAAGGAGCTTTTGGAGATTATTGAAATATTTGAAAAGTATTACAAAGATACTATTGAACAGTTAGCTGTGCTTATTAATAAAATATCTTTGTATATTCCAAAACGAAGAGAGCGTGTTTTACATACTGGGCTTTTTGGTTATTCAAGGGGAGTTGGAAAAATAAAATTACCTAGAGCCATACCCTTAACAGGATCTTTGTATTCAATTGGTATTCCCCCAGAACTTATTGGAACAGGAAGGGGTTTAGGTAGTCTTAA
>CAZUZF010000009.1:0-27183 GCA_964624955.1 uncultured Gammaproteobacteria bacterium | reverse complement strand
GCAAAGTGTGTCGGTAACGGAGCACTTAAATAAGAAGTTTCTTGTTTAACGTTTACTCCACCGCAAGGTGGATTTTTAATGGCAAGAAACTTGAAGCAAGGTGGTACCGCCTATTGAAGGCCCTTGTTAGATCATCAAGAAATTGGTGGTTTAGCAAGGGCTTTTTTTAATGCCCAGAAAAGGAAAATATGATTAGAAAAGCAAAAATAAAAGATCTAAAAGTTATTTACTCTCTTTTGCAAGAGGGAGTAACGAGTGGAAAAGTTTTGAAGCGATCACTAAAAGAGCTAAAAAATGCAATTAAAAACTTCTATGTTTATGAAGAAAATAACAAAGTAGTTGGCTGTTGTAGTCTGGAAATTTACAGTCAGAAATTAGCTGAAATCCGCTCGTTAGTTGTTACTGCTGAATATAGAAATAGAGGTATTGGAAGTGCTTTTGTTAAAAGATGTCTTGATGAAGCTAAAAAGAAAGGAGTTTATCAAGTCTTATCTGTAACTGATAAATGTGATCTATTTGAAAGATTTGGTTTCAAAAACGAAGTTGATGAGAAACAAGCTATGTTCGTACATTTGAAAAACTAACTATGAAAATTATAACTGTTGAATCACTAACTGAATTATTAAAGCGTCATGGATTTGATAATTACATGATGGATTTAATGGAAGCTCTTAAAAGAGATTTCAAAAACTGGCATTCATTTACTAAAATGCCTCGTCCAGCAATGCATGTTCCTGATGGGGTTCTGGAACTAATGCCTATTTGTGATAACAATAGGTACTACAGCTTTAAATATGTAAACTGTCATCCTAAAAATCCGTTGATTGGAAAACAGACAGTAGTAGCAACTGGTCAATTATCGCAGATTGACAGTGGTTATCCTTTGATGTTTAGTGAGATGACCATACTTACAGCACTTCGTACTGCTGCAAACTCGGCTCTAGCAACAGACTTAATGGCTCGAAAAGATGCCCGAACTCTAGCTCTCATCGGCACTGGAGCTCAAAGTGAATTCCAGGTATCAGCCCTAAAGTTAGTTCGTGATATTAGAGAAGTTAGATA
This sequence comes from uncultured Gammaproteobacteria bacterium, assembly GCA_964624955.1. Taxonomy (GTDB): domain Bacteria; phylum Patescibacteriota; class Microgenomatia; order Levybacterales; family UBA12049; genus JACQHJ01. The sequence goes on along the minus strand of CAZUZF010000009.1, from coordinate 26,121 downwards.
TTTTGACATAGATTCTAAAGCTATGGATAAGTTTGAAAAGAATATGGAGGGTAAGCACCTCAGACTTGTAAGATGCAAAAATACTAAAGAAGCTATCGAAGGAGCAGACATCATTACTGTTTGTACTGCCTGTAAAGCACACGTTGATGTAATTAAAAATGATTGGGTTAAAGTTGGGGTGCATATTAACGCTCTTGGTGGAGACACCATAGGAAAAACAGAACTAGAATTAAGTATTTTAACCAGATGTCGTATTGTTGTGGAATATTTTGACCAATGCGTAATTGAGGGGGAAATCCAGCGCTTAAGTAAAAAAGAAGCAAAAGAACTAGTTCATGCAGAATTTTATGAACTGATAAGTGGAACAAAGAAAGGTCGGGAAACAGATGAGGATATAACACTATTTGATTCTGTTGGTATTGCCCTAGAAGATTATTCTGCCCTTACGCTCACTTATGAACTAGCAGAAAAATATAATATAGGTGAAGAACGCAATTTAACACCTGTGTTGAAAGATCCTAAAAACCTTATATCTGCTGTATACTGAAAATATGAAATATACAAAACTTTTTGGAAAAACAATTAAAGATACACCCAAAAATGTAGCTATTATTTCTCATAAGCTGCTTTATCGGGGTGGCTCTTCGGATTCTTATGGAAACTCTCTGTCGGGGATTCAGGAATTGGACCTGAGCCACACGCACCCCATGCGCGTATTCTACCGTTAAACTAATCCCCGAAAGTTTTTTTACACCTTGCATTATAACAAAAAGTTGTTACAATAAACACGTTATGGCACGCACCCCAAATTCACAAAAATCAATGCCAAACGGCCAATCACAATCCTCAGGAAAACTGGAAGCAGTTAAGCTTGCAATGGAGCAGATTGAAAAACAATATGGTAGGGGATCTATTATGAGGTTTGGAGATATTGGGCAAAAATTAGATATTTCGGTCATCTCCACAGGCTGTCTTCCCTTAGATCTAGCGCTCGGTGTAGGTGGAGTGCCAAGGGGAAGAGTTGTTGAAATTTATGGCCCTGAAGCTAGCGGTAAAACAACAGTTTGTCTTTCAATTATTGCCCAAGCCCAAAAACACGGAGGAATAGCAGCTTTTATAGATGCAGAACATGCCCTTGACCCATTATGGGCTGAGAGAATTGGAGTAAAACTTGATGATCTATTAATTTCCCAGCCTGACACTGGAGAACAGGCATTGGAAATTGCGGAAAGTTTAATTAGAAGTGGTGGAGTTGATGTTTTGGTTATTGATTCGGTGGCTGCACTTGTTCCAAGGGCTGAAATTGAAGGCGAAATGGGGGAAGCTGTAATTGGTCTTCAGGCAAGACTAATGTCTCAAGCTCTTAGAAAATTAACAGCTGTTATTTCCAAATCAAAAACAGTCGTTATCTTTACAAACCAGCTAAGGCAAAAAATCGGAGTAATGTTTGGAAATCCCGAAACTACCACAGGAGGACTTGCTCTAAAATTTTATGCTTCAGTTAGGATTGATATTAGAAAAATTGAGAGTCTTAAAGACGGAGATAAAGTAATAGGAAGTAGACATAGAACAAAAATTGTTAAAAACAAAGTATCTTCTCCTTTTAGAATTGCAGAGTTTGATGTCTATGGAGACACCGGTATTTCAAGAGAAGGCGGAATAATGGACGTTGGAGTTGAGATGGGAATTATAGGTAAATCCGGTGCATTTTTCAGATACGGTGATACAATGCTTGGCCAGGGAAAACAAGCAGCCATTGCCTTTTTAAAAGAAAAGCCAGACATAGCCAAGAAAATTGTTGAGCAAATAATGACTAAGAGTAAAACCACACCAACGCCAGTTGAAGTTGGAGTAGAAGAAGGAAGCGAAGAATAACTTTTATTAAATGGATGATTTTGAAAAGCTTCTCAATAAAGCGTTTAAGTTTTTGTCATACAGACCCCGCAGTGAAAAAGAAGTAAGAGATTATTTAATTAAGAAAAAAGCCGATGAATTAACCCTTACTAGGATTACCCAAAGCCTAAAAGAAAATAATTTTTTAAATGACACTGATTTTGCCAAATGGTGGATTGAGCAACGAACAAAATTTAGACCAAAGGCACAGAGACTTATAAAACTAGAACTCATTCAGAAAGGAATAGGTAAAGATCTAATAGATAAATTATTACAAGATAAATCTATTGAAACATTAACAGACCTAGATAAAGCAAAGAGAATAGCCCAAAAAAAGTTACAGAGATACAAAAATGAAGTACCTCAAAAACAATATGAGAAGCTGGTTAGATTTTTGGCCTCTAAAGGTTTTAACTGGGATACTATTAAAAAGATTGTTGACCAATTAATTCCTAAAAGGTATAATAAATTCTAACAATAAAGCAAAAGCTTAGGTTGTTATATGAAAAGTAAAAATTTATTCTTTTCCATATTCCACTTAAAAAGAGTTTAAAACACTCCTTTTGTCTTGTTGTTGTAAAAAGTTATGGCAGACAATCAAGATTTAATTCAATTAGAAAAAAAGCTTTTAGAAAGACAGGAAAAATTAGATAGTGAGAAAGAAGCTTTAGAAAAAGAGAAACAAAACCTTGGCAAAACCAAAGATAGATTAGAAGAACTTTTGGAAAAAGCATCTTCATTAACCGCTGGAGAAGCAAAGAAAGAATTACTTGACCTTATTGAACAAAAAGAGGCTGCGGCAGTTGCAAAAATAATCAGAGAAAGGGAAGAAGAAGCCGCAAAAGCGGCAGATAAAAAAGCCCAGGAAATACTGGTTGAAGCTATGCGCCATGGGGTTTTGGATTATATTGCTGAATATACTGTTTCTGTTGTAAAAATAACAGATGAAGACGTAAAGGGAAGAATAATCGGAAAAGAGGGAAGAAACATTAGGGCTTTTGAACAAGCAACTGGAGTTGATGTTGATTTAGACGAAGAAGGAATTATAAGGCTTTCATCTTTTGATCAGGTTAGAAGAGAGGTTGCAAGAAGATCACTTGAAAAACTTATTAAGGACACAAGAATACAACCCTTTAGAATTGAAGAAATAGTTAACCAAACAAAACAAGAGGTTGAAAAAATAATGTTTGAAGAAGGGGAAAGGCTTGCCCACCAAGCAGGAGTATATAACCTTCCCAAAGAAATTTTATCAGTTTTAGGCAGATTTAAATTCAGAACCTCATATGGACAAAATCTTATTGTCCATACCCTAGAAGATACAAAAATAGGAGTTCATATTGCAGCTGAAATTGGTGCTGATGTAAATATAGTTAGACTTGGTTGTTTATTCCACGACATTGGAAAGGTAATTGAAGGAGAAGGAAGTCATGTAACCTTAGGGGTTGAGTTTTTGAAAAAACACAATATCCCTGAACAAATTATAAATTGTGTTGCAGAACACCATGAAGATAAACCTTTCTCATCCGTTGAGTCAGTCATTGTTCATATTGCAGATGCTATTTCTGGAGCAAGACCTGGAGCAAGATATGAAGACATTGAAGAATATGCCAAAAGACTTACTCAGATGGAGGAAATTGCCAAGAAATTTGACGGAGTGGAAGATGCCTATGCATTTGAAGCAGGAAGAGAGTTAAGAGTTATTATAAATCCTGGAGTTTTAAATGATGAAGAAACAACAATTTTGGCTTCTAAGGTAAGAGATGAGGTAAGCAAAGCCTTGGCAGTCCCCGGAGAAATAAAAGTTACGGCAATTAGAGAATTTAGAGCAGTCTCCTCAGAATTTTCCTCTTGACAAATGTCTTAAATACATTGTATTGTAGACCTAATTTAAAAAAGGCAGGAGGTGAAACATTTTGACAAAAAAAGATTTAGTAGAGCTTGTAGCAAAGAAAGCAAATCTTACCAATAAGGCAGCCAGAGATTCTGTTTCCGCATTCTTAAACGGCATTAGGGATTCCCTAAAAAGAGGAGAAAAAGTAGTAATTACCGGATTTGGAACATTTAGCATTAGAAAGAGAGCAGCAAGACCGGGTAGAAATCCAAAAACTGGAGAAAAAATTACTATTGAAGCAAGAAAAGCTCCTGGATTTACGCCGGGGAAAACGTTAAAAAAGGCAGTAAGATAATTTTAAAAGACTTTTGCTATAATTGTCTTAATGAACATAAGACTAAAATTTATTTTCTTTCTAACAATTGGTTTTTTATTAATACTCTTTTTATATATCCAAAGAGAAATATTAACGCCTTTTATTTTTGCAGCAATCTTTGCGTACATTTTAAATCCAGTTGTTAACATTCTTCACAAAAGATTAAAAGTCCCAAGAACAATCTCTGTAATTGTTATCTATACGCTTATTATAGGAATAATAATAGGGACGATTTTCGTTTCTTACAAAAGAGTAATTGATGAATCTTCACAATTAAAAACACAAATAACGACAATTACAAAGAGTGCAAAAACACAAATTAATACACTTCCCCAATGGGTGAGACCAACGCTAAACGACGCAGTAGTTTCTTTAGAAAAATCAATTAGCGTTTCTGTTCCGTCAGTTTATTCATTTGTTCCACAGATTTTTTCAAGAATAATAACATTTATCATCTTTCTTTTTGCAGCCTTCTACTTTCTTAAAGAAGGAGGAGGAATGTTTGACAGGCTTTTAAATTTGGTTCCCAATAGATATAAAATTGAGGTTGATATCTTACTTAAAAAAATTAATTCAGTACTTGGGAGTTATTTAAGAGGCCAAATATTTTTAGTTATCCTTGTTTCTTTTGTTTTGTTTATTTGTTTAACTATAATAGGTGTTAGGTATGCGTTAATTCTTGCAATCTTTTCAGGTTTTGCAGAAATAGTTCCAATAATAGGACCAATATTTGCGGCAGGCGTCGCAGCTTTAGTTGCATATTTTGGGGGTAATTCAAATCTTGGGTTAGACCCCTTACAAACCGCAATTGTAGTAGTCATAGTTTATACGGTAGTTAGGCAAATTCAGGACTATCTTATCAATCCTCATGTTATGGGAAGAATTACAAAACTTCACCCCTTAATTATTCTTTTTGCGGTAATCGCAGGAGAACATGTCGCTGGAATTACAGGACTACTTCTTGCAGTTCCAATTGCTGGAATCTTAAAAATAACCATAGAATATTCGCTGGAATTAATTGAAGATAGAGAAATTGAGGAAAAATATAAATAAGTTCTTTGGAAGATAGTAAGCCAGATTCTGTTTTTAAGTTGCAATCTGTCTCAAATGTGATGTTTATTCACTTTTGGTTCCTATTAGGAACTGCCCTCAAACTTCGATGCTAGGTAAAGCACTTTTAACGCATCATTCGGAGGTTACAGCAGGTAGGATTGCCCGTTTCACTCCCACTCGTCTCTGTTGCTCTCAGATCCCGTATTTTCGGAATCTGTTCTAAAACCGTATGTGGGTGAAGTTTTAGACACTAGCTATTTCTAGTCGGAACTTACGTCCCAATCCTGGCTTTACACCTGTCTGGACTTTCCTGTCTGATATTTAATCAAACCAGCAACTCTTCTTCCAAAGAACATTCCTATTATACCAAAGGTAGGAAGTAAAAGCTAGTCTTAGAAGTAGGATGCGCAAAGCATTTTATACTCACAGTTTTTGCAATAGATAGATTTTGAACACTCAAAATTACTTTTGGAAATTTGATCCTTCTTTTCTAAAACATATTCTCTGATCTTCCCTAACTGAATATCATCTCTTTGGGTAGAAACTTTTGTATTTGTTTCCAAAAAATGCAGGGATAAAACTAAATTATCTGGGTTTATGTTAAAAGGCTTTTCTAAGACTTCCCTTGCCGCAAGACCGTATAAACTTAACTGTTTATTATCAATTAAATCTTTGTCGGTTAATACATTTTGTCCTGTTTTATAATCGATTATTTCAATCTTTTCATTTTTTAATTTATCAATTCTATCTATTCTTCCTCCAACTTTTAACTCCCCAATATTAAAGACAAAAGGTATTTCTAAAGCAAGAGGAAGGTTGTTTTTGTCAAAGTTATTTTTTAAATACTTGAAAACAATTTGTTTTGCCTTGTTTAGGGCCCTTTTTTCATGTTCTCTACTTGAATATCCCTCGTCTTTCCATTCAAGTTTAAAAAGTTTTGCTATATTTTTCATATTAATATTTAGATCCTCCTTATTAATCCAGCTTTGATAAAAATCTCGCAAAACCAAATGGATACTTGTTCCAAAACTTTGAGGGGCAGTAGGAATTGTTGGAATTTTTAAGATAAATTTAAGTTTATAATGCAGTGGACAAATGTCAAAGGTTTGGATATGGGAATATGAAATATAATTTATTGGAATAGCTTTTGTACTTGCTTTTTCTTGTGCCAATTCTTTTTGGCCCCATTCGATTAATGATAATTGAGTTTCTTTTATCTTAATTTCTTTGTTTAGTATTTTTTCAACCTCTTTTTCTCCCAAAGATTCATAGACAAAAGGAGAAAGTTTTCTATTTTGTTTTCCCTCGCCATAAAATGAAGCTGCAGTTAAAAATAAATAATCTTTTGCCCTTGTCATTCCTACATAAAAAAGCCTTCTTTCTTCTTCTAAATGATAATCTCCAATTGGAAGTATTTCTTTTATTAATTTTTCAGGAATTGGTATTTTTTCTCTTCTTTCCCTTGTTGGAAATCTTTGAGAAACAAGATTAACTAAAAAGACGACAGAGAATTCTAAACCTTTAGCAGAATGCACTGTCAAAATGTTAACCGCATTATTTTCTGACCAGTCAGTATCTGAAGACAAAGGGCTTTCTCCCATTTGCATTGAAAGATCTATCCAATCAACTACTTCATAAACACTTGCGGTTTTGTGTTCTGTTTCATAAGTTTTGAGTTTGTCAAAAAACTTTGCAATGTTTTTGGCAATAAGTTCCTCTTTAAGTGTTTTATATTCCAAAATTCTCTTTATAAGATTTGATTCTTCTAAAAAATAATATAAAATTTGTCCTGCTGTGTTTTTTGGGATAAGTTTTAAGTGTCTTTTTATCATTTTGACTAGTTTTTTAATTTTTTCTTTACCTTTTTGTTTAAGAACCAATTGATCCACGTTTTCTAAAGCTTCAAATAGAGAGAAATTTTTTCTTTTTGAAAAATTTAAAAGAGAAACTATTTCAATTGCTTCCAGATCAAACACTTCCATATTCAAAACCCTGTAAAGATTTAAGGTATCTTCAAAGTTGTATAAAACTTTAAGGTAGGAGATTAAATCTTTTATCTCCTCTTGATGAAAAAGTCTTCCAGGACCAAGGAATTGATACGGGATTTTTGCTCTTTGCACTGCTCTTACAAAACTATCTGCATGGTCATTGGCCCTAACGAGAATGGCAAAATCTTTATAATCGTATTTTTTACCACTTACAAGTTGTTGAATTTTATTTGCAACTTCCTCTGCTTCATCTTCAACTCTTCGTTTATAAATAAGTTTTATTTCTTCCCCTTCGATATTTCTTACCGAAACAAGTTTTTTATTTATTTTTTCTCTTACTTCTAACCTATCAGGGTTATTGTATTGAATAAGAGAATATGATTTATCCAAAATTTGCTTTGTAGATCTATAGTTTCTAGTTAGTGTTACAATTTTTGCTTTGGGAAATCTTTTTTTAAATTGAAGTATGTTTGAGATTGAACTTCCACGAAATCGATAAATTGATTGATCATCATCTCCTACAACTGTAATATTTTGTTTTTTTCCAGCTAAAAGTATAGCCAGTTCATTTTGGGCAAAGTTTGTGTCTTGAAATTCATCAACTAAAATGTATTTAAACATTTCTTGATATTGTTTTAGAATATTAGGTCTTTGTCTAAAAAGTTTTAAAGTATTAGAAATTAAGTCTGAAAAGTCCATTACCCCTTCTTTTTCCTTCAAAGCTTCGTAGGTTTTAAAAGCAAGGGAGAGCTCAATATATTTTTTATATTCATCTTTGTTTTTTTTAATTTCTTTATTTGTTTTTACAAATTTTAAATATTGGTCTGGCGAAATATCTTCATCTTTTAATCTTGAAAAATGCTGCAATATTGCTTCTAAAAACTTGTTAGGATTTCCAAGGGGTCTAAAATAATTAAGTTTTAGTTTAAAAAGGTTTTGTCTTAAAAACAAAATACTTTCTGCCTCTGTCATTAATCTATATGCAGGATTTAGTCCTATATGAATGCTTTCAGATCTTAAAATCCTATCGCAAAAAGAATGGAATGTTGAGATCCACATTTGTGTATAGCCGTAGGGCATAGCAGTATCAACTCTTTCTTCCATTTCAAAGGCGGCTTTTTCGGTAAAGGTTAAAGCAAGTATTTGCGAGGGGGATACTTTTTTATTTAGAACCAAATGTTTTATTCTCTCAGTTATTACCGTAGTTTTTCCTGTTCCCGCTCCTGCAATAATAAGAAGAGGTCCGCCATCAAAATTAACAGCTTTGAGCTGGTTTTTATCCAAATTTATGCCCGCCTTCATGCAGGTATTGTATCACAAGAAAAACTAATCCTTACTCTACTATTACGGTTCCTGTTTGGCTTGGTTTGAAATGATTGTGATATGTATATGTTCCCTCTTTTTCAAATATAACTGATACGCTTTGTTTATCTTCAAACGCGCCAAGATTTAAAAATGGCCAGAGCAAATGGGTTGGATGCACATCAGAATTTACTGTTACTTTTGCACCGCTTGCGTTTGTCCAGACTACTCTTGAACCTTTCTTAATTTTAATTTCTTTTGGTTCAAAACCGTCTTGCGTTACCGTCACATTGGTTGTTTCCATTTGAGGGTTTGGTGTTGGCAATGCTTTTGTCGGGCTTGGACTACCTGCAGTATTATTGTTTTGATTCGTACTTTTTGGACTTAATACTACAACTGTTGCAATGATTAGGATTACAATTACTCCAACAACACCGATTATTCTGCTATTCATAAATTATCACCCCCTTATTTTATTAGGTAATTTCTTTTTTATTATATTCCAGATTTTTTGTCAATTTCATTTTATTTCCAAGGTTAGAAAAACCGCTTGAAACATTTGAGAATTGGGAATATGAATTATTAATATGTTTCCCAAGTATATTAAGATTTTCTTCAACTTTTTCAAAATCTATTAAAATGTTTCTAAGAAGTGCAAAAAGTTCTTTTGACGTACTTTCTATTTTCCTTCCCTCAAATGATAAAAGTATTGTTTGCAAATGAGCATATAGAGTTGAAGGGGATACAAGGTAAACCCTTAGTTTTCTGGCGTAGTCTAAAACTTCGGGAAGATTTACAACCTCATAATATACTGACTCGCTTGGGATATACATTAATGCGAAATCCATTGTTCCCTCAGAAGGCAAAATGTATTTTTGCGAAATTGTCTCTATATGTTTTTTTAAATCTTTGATAAATTCTTTTTGAAAACTTAAATACTCAGTGTTTTTAGTGGGAAATTTAATCATTTTGACAAAATTTTCCATGGGAAATTTGGAATCAATGGGGAGAATTCCCGCATCTGTTTTTATCGCAGCATCAACCTTATCTCCTGATTTGAAAGCATACTGTAAATAAAAACTGCTTTTGGGAAACATTTGCGTTATTAAATCTTTTAAAACCTGTTCTCCAATATTTCCCCTAAGTTTTGGGCTTTTCAAAAATTCCTGAAGTTCCCTCATGCTTCTTCCAATCTCGCTCATTTGCCCAACTTCCTTTTCAACATCTTGGATAACGCTTGCGGTTTTTTCAAGCCTTTCATTTAGTTGCCTTGAATTCTCCTGCAGGGTCTTAACCATATTGGAGGATGAGGAATTAATAGACATTTGCATGGTTTTGAGCCACTCTGTTAAAGCCTTATCTGTTTTATTTTGGGAAAGGCTTGAGATCTTTTTACTTAGAAAAATAAGTAAAAGACAAAAGCCACCTATAATGACAGAAAGAATTATGAGCAGGTCTAGTTGCATTATTTTATATTTTACCATTTACATGCAAGTTTAGATAAAGTAGCTTTGAGGATTTGCGTCAACGTCTTGCCAGGAAGTTTGATTGTGGTTAAAAAAAGCTGCTGCGCAAATCATGGCCGCATTATCCGTACAAAGGTTTTTTGCGGGAACAAAAACCAATGTGTTTGGCAGTTTTTCCAAAGCTTTTGCAATTAAGTCTTGTCTCAATTCGTAATTTGCACTAACACCGCCGCCTAAAAGAATTGATTTTGCGCCGTATCTTACGGCAGCTTTGATTGTTTTTGCAACCAATGTATCGATTATGGCTTTTTGAAACGAGGCGCAAATGTCTGCGATTTGCTTGTTATTCAATCTTTTGTTTTTAACCTCTCTAAGTACTGCTGTTTTAAGACCGCTAAAGCTAAAATCAAAATCATTGGAAGAAATTAACGGGCGGGGAAAGTTATATTTTTTAAAGTCCCCTTTTGTTGATAGTTTTTCCACAACAGGTCCTGCAGGGTATGGAAGATTAAGAAGTCTTCCTATTTTATCAAAAGCTTCTCCTGCAGCATCGTCTCTTGTTCCCCCAAGCCAGACAATATCCTGATGCTTTTTAAGTAGAACCAAATCAGTGTGCCCTCCGGAAACAACCAGTGCCAAAGCTGGAAATTCTATTTCATTTTTAATATTAGGATCATCAATGAAGTTTGCATAAATATGCCCAAACAAATGATTAACAGAAATAATCGGCTTATCCAGTAAATACGCAAATGTTTTTGCCGTTTCCACCCCAACCAAAAGTGAGCCTATTAGGCCTGGTCCTGTTGTCACTGCGATAGAGTCAATATCCAAAAGTTTCCTGCCCGCTTTTTGTAAAGCTTCGTTAATGGTTGGAATAATGTATTTTATTTGTTCCCTGGCCGCAACTTCGGGAATTATTCCGCCTGTTTTTACATGCAGTAATAGGGAAGTGGTAACAATGTTTGAGAGCAGCTTTACCTTGCTATCGTTTTTATTGGCTAAGACAACAGCAGCCGAAGTTTCATCGCAACTTGTTTCAATTCCCAAAATTATCATTTCAGTAAACTATTTTAACACCATCCCCCTTTTTAAAATTATATTTGCTGGTCAGTCCCGCATTTATCTCAAAAACCATATCAGAAGGAGAATCTGGGACATATTTTTTAAGCTTTATGTCTTTGTCTTTCGGATAATCCACGTTTTTAAAAATTGTATCAATTTTTCCATTTCTTATAAAAATAATATCTATTGGAAATTTCATGTCTTTCATCCAAAAAGAATAATAATCTTCTGTTTGGTATAGGAAAAGCATGCCAAAATTGTTCGCAATTTTATTGTATTTTGAAAGCCCTATCCTTTTTTGTTTATCGGTTTTGGCAACTTCAGCATTAAAATATTTTCCGTTGATTACCACATAAGGTTTTTGATTATTAAAAAAGATCATAAAAAGTATGGAAGAAATTAAAATTGTTAGAGACAAAATAAAAATTAAGAAAATAAACCTCATATTTAAAAATTTTGGGATATTAATTCTGCAAGTCTGGTTGTAGATTGGTCCTCAATTTTTCCCATTACTGTTATGACCCTTGCATTTATTTTTTTCGCCTGTCTTTTTGCATGTATAGTTTGTTGGTCACTTTGGGTAACAGCGATAATGTCAGGACTTAAATTTTGAACCAAATCGTCATATTCGTTATCTGTCTTAACTTTGTCAAGTAAGATAACAAAATCTACAAAACTTATGCTTGCTAAAATCTGGGCTCTGTCAGATTGGCTATTTATAGGTCTTTTGTTGCCTTTTAATTTTCTAACTGATTCATCACTCTCTAAAAGGATAAAAAGAAAATCGCCCTGTTTTTTTGCGTTTTGTAAAAACTTAATGTGGCCAATATGGAGGATGTCAAAACAACCACCTGATAAAACGATTATTTTGCCCTCCCTTTTTATTTTTTGGGCAAATTTTATGGCCTTTTCTAGACTTAAAACCTTACCCATTTTATTGTTTAGTGCCTTTTAAAAATACGGCTTGCCAGGGTCTATAGCTTGAAGAGAATTTATCAGAAATTATTACTTTGCCATCCCTGGTTACAGTTCTTGTAAAATAGACTTTTGCTCCCCAGGCTGCAAAATCTACTTGCTGAATTTGTCCAACCGGCAGGTTTGAGTAGTCCTGGTATAAGGGTTCAGGCGGAGGAGTCTGACTTAAAATTACAGGTTTTCCTATTACAGCCTTTCTTCCATCAGATGTGCCGTATAAATAAAATTTTAGGGAATAATTGGCAAGGTCAATTTCTCTTTGAACCAAAATGTGATGACCCGTATCGTTTTTGAACTTTAAATCAACACTTGGCACAAAGATTGTTGCATCAATACCAGGCGGGGAATCCTGCTCATAATATCCAACTCTGTACGCGTGAGCAGTTCTTTCAACAATAGGAAGTCCTGCGTCTAAAATAGCTCTGAAAAGAGTTGTGGAAACCTGGCAAACCCCTCCCCCGTCTCCCAAAATCGTTCTTCCGTTTTGAATTATATACGCCTGTTTGTAGCCTGTAAAAGCTGATACGTCACCAAGCGCTTTGTTAAAAGAAAATACTTCATTGGGTGCAATTAGAACTCCGTCAATTCTTGAAGATGCCAAATTTATATTAAAAACCCTCCCCGGTATTGAATGATAAAAGGTGGACTGCCCTTTGCCTATTAATTCTTTTATTCCAAAATTGTTTGCTTTATCAGTTGTGATATTTGGTTCAATTAAACTTATAGGTATTGGTATGGTTATTTCCTGCGCCTTATCAGATGTTACAACATCTAAAGTTTTTTCTTCTAATATTTGATTTATTTTGTCCATATCCATTGCCTGCCCGTTTTGTGAGGGCGTAAAGCTTGTCACTCTCTGGTTTGCAAATTTAAAAGCCGCGTCAACAGGATCTTTGTCTATTTTTTTCTTAATAGGCGCTAAGGTTTCCTTTACGATTTCTTGGGAAAAAGTATAGGTAGGAGAGAGATGAATTCCCCAAAAATACGCTTGTACAATAACGCTTATATTGGAAAGTAAATTAGTTGATTTTCCCAAACTATATGCCTGTTCTGATAAAAGAGTAGATTGATGTCCGAAGCTTAACTGTTTTGCCGATACCGTGGCTATGCCGTAGTCGCTTTTAAACACGAATAGAGTTTGGCTTACTTGGTTGTTTTTTGCGTCGTAATAGTTTTTTACATATTCCTTTGTTTTTCCTCCAAAATCCTTATTTCCCACATAAATGCCTGGATAGACTTTGTTGTCATAAATTTTTTGGTAGGCAAAAAGAACAAGACTTGTTAAAAAAACCAGCGAAAGGAAAGCTCCTGTAAAAAACCAAAATAAATTGGCGACTATTTTTCTTAAGCGCTTTGAATATTTGAAGCGGAATTTTACTTCAAGCTTTTGAAAGGATATCTTCATTGAGTAGCTTTGCATATTGTATTATACTATAAAAAACCCATGGAAAACGATCAAACAGTATTTCAAAGTCCAACTTATACAGGGCAAACGTTTTCTCCCTTAGGAGACAGACCTTCTAATAATCCCCCAAATCCATTACCTCAAAATCCGCCCCTAAATCCTCCAGCGCCTTTAGAAGAAAAAGAAAACGGAGGCAAAAGATTTCCTATTAAAAATACTCTGCGTATATTAATTGGTGGCATTGTAGTGTTAGTGGTTTTAGCGGTTATATTTTTGATTGTTAATACGCTGTTTGGCAATAAAAATGCAAGCACAAATGCAACTTTAACTTTTTGGGGTCTTTGGGAAGATAAAAAGACGATGCAGGTAGTTATTGACGATTTTCAAAGGCAAAATCCAAATATTAAGGTAAATTACGAAAAACAGGATATAAAGCAATACAGGGAAACGCTTCAAACAAGAATTGACAGCGGAGGTGGCCCTGATATTTTTCTATATCACAACAGTTGGTATCCTATGCTTTCTTCTATTCTTCTTCCCTTTCCAAGTAACGCTATGCCAAAAGATGAGTTTCTAAACTCTTTCTATCCCGTTGTCCAAAAGGATCTTGTAAAGAGTGGAGCAATTTACGGAATTCCAATAGGGATCGATACACTTTCGATGTATGTAAATAAAGATATTTTTTCTTCTGCCGGCCTTTCATATCCCCAAAACTGGAATGATTTTGTTGACTTTGCAAGAATATTAACAGTAAAGGACGAAGAGGGTAAAATCAAAACTGCTGGAGCAGCAATGGGAACATACGATAATATCAACCATGCCTCAGATATCATCTCCTTATTGTTTTTGCAAAATAGCGTTGATTTTACCGATATGGAAGGATCAAAAGACAGGGTTTTAGGCGCCTTGAATTTTTACACTTCTTTTGCAACCGATGCCAATAATGTCTGGGATAATACTTTAGATCCTTCAATTCTGGCCTTTTCCAAAGGGAATTTGGCAATGTTTTTTGGCTACTCGTGGGATTATTTTACAATCAAAGCCTTTAATCCCAATCTTAACTTTGAGATAACAACTGTTCCCCAGCTTCCAAACCAATCGATTAATCTGGCAAGCTATTGGGCAGCTGGCGTTTCGGCTAAAAGTCACTATCAGAAAGAGGCGCTAATGTTTGCGAGTTTTTTGGCCAAGAAAGAAACCGAGGAAAAAATGTATCTTGAGCAATCTAAAGAGAGAGCTTTTGGAGAACCTTATGCAAGAGTAGATCTCGCAAATACCTTAAAGGATAACTCTTTGGTTAATCCCTTTTTGGTTGGGGCAAAAACAGCAGACTCGTCATTTTTTGTCGATGCAACCTATGACAACGGTTTAAACCAGCAGTTAAATACATACCTTGGTAATGCTATAAATTCCATTTATAATGCAAGCTCAACCGAAAGCGCTTTTGATACTCTTTTAGAGGGCATGTCACAGGTTCTACAACAATATGGGCAGTAAAGATAATATTTTAGACACACTGTCCTACTTTAACTTTTTTAATTATCCTTTAACCAAAGAAGAAATTTGGCAGTTTTCTAAAATAAATATAAAAAAAGAAAAGTTTTTTGATTTTTTGGGAAAAATGAATATACCCTCATATAAATCTTTTTACTATCTTTCAAACAGAAAACAAATTGTAAACCAAAGATTAGATAAAGAAAGAATAAATGACAGAAAGATAAAAAAAGCCCTTCCTATTATTAAAAAACTATCTTTTATCCCAACTGTTGAATTTATAGGTATTAGCGGAAGTCTTGCCATGAAAAACGCCAGAGAAGATGAAGATATTGATATTTTTGTAATTTGTAAAAATAATCTTACCTGGCTTACAAGACTTTTAATGGTTTTGCTTTTAAGTTTTTTGGGAGTTTATAGAAAGAAAAATGATCTAAATATCAAAGACAAAATTTGCCTGAATTTAATTATTGGAAAAAGCAAAATCGGCTTTACCAAAAAAAGACAAAATTTGTATATTGCCCATGAAATTGTTCAGCTAATGCCAATATTTTCAAAAGAAAATTGTTACTTTGATTTTCTTAATAAAAATAAATGGATAATTAATTTTTTCCCAAATTACAGGGAAAGAATTAATGGTTATAAAATACATTTTAACAAAACGCAGTCTTTTAAACTTAGATTTTTGGTAAATATTTTCTTTTTCTTAAAGATTGAAAAGTTGGCAAAATTTTTACAATTGTCTTATATGAAAAAAGATATAACGAAAGAGATAATAGCAGATAATTTTCTTGCTTTTCATCCCCAAAACGTACAAGAAAAAGTAGCGGCATTTCTAAAACAAAATTTATAAATATCCTCTAATTTTATACTAGAGGGCATTGACAAAATTTTTCAGATTAGCTAATATGCATAGTACAAATAATTGAATTTATTTATAAGTTTATTCCCTCAAAGTTTTGTGAGGGATTTTATTTTAGAAAATATGGATAGCAAAAAAATATATTTAACAAAAGAAGGGCTTGAAGATCTAAAGAAAGAGTACGAAGAGTTAAATAATTCCAAAAGGCCTCTGGTTTTAGAAAGAGTTTCCCAGGCAAGAAGTATGGGCGATCTCTCCGAAAACGCCGAGTATGTCGCAGCCAGGGAAGAGCTTTCGTTTATTGACGGCAGACTTGGCGAGCTTGAAGAACTCATAAAACAAGCTGTATTAATTGAAAAAAACCATCACAAAAACGGTGCAAATAATACGGTCCAGATTGGCTCGAGAGTATCTGTAAACGTTAAAGGGAAAAAAGAGGAGTTTACGGTAGTTGGAGAATGGGAGGCAGATCCAAAAGAGAAAAAAATTTCACACGAATCCCCTCTTGGAAAAGCCTTGCTTAATAAAAAGGTTGGAGAAAAAGTTGAGGTTGAAGCTCCAGCGGGAACCGTAACCTATACAATCATTTCCGTAAACTAACTCCCTATTTAACCTAAAAAACTGCTACAATTTCAAAAGAATATGGCAAGGGTAAAAATAAGCGAATATAAAGCAAAAAAGCTTGTCTACAACGATTTAGGGATACATTCGGATATTACTTCTTTAAATGCAAACAATCTATCTAAATTAAATGATCTAGATCCAAAAAAAACTTATGCTGTTAAAGTTGATCAGGGCGTAAAAGGGAGGTTTAAAAAAGGATTGGTTTCTTTGGATAAATCTCCGAAAGAGTTAAAAACAATATTAGATTCTTATATAAAACTTGGCTTTAGCTCTTTTTTTATTGAAGAATACATTCCCCATGATAAAAATCAAGAAAAATATATATCAATTGAGACCGTAAGGGAAGGAAAATTAATTTTATATTCTAACACTGGTGGGATAGATATTGAAAAAAATATTGAAAATGTAAATCAGTTAGTGGTTAGTCAAAACAAAGACTTAAAAAAGATTGCTGATTTTTTAAGGACTGATTTAGATTTTTTACAAAAGTTAATTAATGTCTTTGACAAATTTTATTTTTCTTTTTTGGAAATTAATCCATTGGTGATTTACGATAAAAACACATATCTTTTAGATCTTGCAGTAGAAGTTGATAGCACGGGAGAATTTTTTGTAAATGGAGCTTGGAAAGAATCGGATTTTGTTTCTGATAGAAAATCAAAAACAAGACAAGAGGAAGAAATTTTAAATTTATCAGCAAAAAGCCAGGCGGCGTTTAAGCTTGACGTATTAAACAAAAACGGATCAATATTTATGCTTTTATCTGGCGGAGGGGCAAGTATAGTCTTGGCTGATGAAGTTTATAATCAAGGATTTAGTAGTAGGCTTTCTAATTATGGTGAATACAGTGGTAATCCAAATGAACAAGAAACATATATTTATACAAAAAATCTTTTAAGTCTTCTTCTAGAATCAAAAGCTGATAAAAAAGTATTAATAATTGCAGGAGGAGTTGCAAACTTTACTGATATAAGGATTACTTTTAAAGGAGTTATTAGAGCTTTAGAAGAAGTAGGAAGTGAGCTTAAAAAACAAAAAGTTAAGGTTTTTGTAAGAAGAGGAGGCCCTCATCAAAAACAAGGCTTGGAAGATATGCAAACATTTTTAGAAAAAAAAGATTTACTTGGGCAAGTCTCTGGTCCAGAAATGCCGCTAACTGATATTGTGTTGTCTGCCTTAAAATATTTGACCTAAAATACATGATTGATCTAGATAAGATTAGAAAAAGTGAGATAAAAATAATTTGTGTAGGAAGTTATCCAGTGATTATTCAATCTATTTTAGATTTTGATTATTTGTCATCTAAAAAAACCCCAAGTGTTTTTGCAATTATCGCAAATGGAAGAAAATTTGAAAGGTATTTTTGGGGCAAAAAAGAAATTCTCATCCCAGTATATTCCTCATTAGAGACAGTGCCTGATTCTATAAAAGACAAAATCACATTTTTTTTAAACCTTACCTCAGCAAGAAGAGTTCTTTCCTCAACCCAAAGCTTGTTGGAAACTCTGCCTTCGCTTTTAGGAGGAGTAATTTTTGCAGAAAATGTACCTGAAAAACACTCATTACAGTTGGTTAATTTGTCTAGAAAAACCAATAAGTTTTTAATTGGCCCCGCAAGCGTTGGATTAGCTATCCCAAGGATTCTTAAACTTGGTGCGATAGGTGGAATAGATGTAAATCAACTGATTGACTTATCTCTTTTTACAAAAGGCAGTATAGCAGTATTTTCAGCCTCAGGAGGTATGACAGGAGAATTAATAAGAATAGTTTCCAAAGCAAATAGAAATATCTCATTTTCTCTGTCCTTTGGCGGAGACAGATTTCCTATTGTTACCCCCAAAGACGCATTTATTGCTTCACAAAATGATAGTCAAACAAAAGCAATTTGTTACTTTGGAGAACTTGGTGGAATTGATGAATATGAGATAGCAAGCCTTTTAAAGACAAAAAAAGTAACCAAACCAACGCTTTGTTTTATAGCAGGCAGTATTTCTGAAATTTTTGAGACTCCCCCACAATTTGGCCATGCAAAGGCGATGGCAAAAAGCAAAAAGGAAAGCGCCAAGGAAAAAAAGAAAGCATTAAGACAAGCTGGAGCAATCGTTTCAGATACCTTTTCCCAGTTTATTGAGAGTATAAAAGATTTACCGCAGGCCGAGGTGAAACTTGATCAAAATTATAGTAAAATGGGACTTGCAATGACCGATAGAAAGCATGCCCTTATCTCAACCAGTATTTCCAAAGACGAAGATGGAAAGGTAAAGATATTAGGAGAGGATCTCTTAGAATTTTCAAAAACTAATTCTTTTGCAAAAATTGTCGGCTCGCTTTTTTTGGGTAAAAAAATTAAATCAAAAGTATTGGAAGAATTTATTGATTTTGTCTTACGGCTTTTAGTTGATCATGGTCCATATGTTTCAGGAGCAGTTAATACAATTGTTGCATCAAGAGCGGGAAAAGATCTTGTTTCATCTCTCTCAAGCGGTCTTTTGACAATCGGACCAAGATTTGGTGGAGCAATTAACCAAGCAGCAAGTAATTGGCTAAAGGGAGTCACGCAAAATATTTCCCCAGCAGATTTTGTTGAAGATTTTGCAAAACAAAAAATATATATAGCAGGAATTGGACACAAAAAATACAGACTAGACATGCCAGACAAAAGAGTGGTTGAAATTTTAAAATTTTCGGATAGTCTTTCCGATAAAGCATTCACGCAGTTTGCCAAAAATGTTGAGAAAATAACCACTTCAAAAAAAGCAAATTTAATATTAAATGTAGACGGTGCAATAGCGGCAGTCTTGCTTGATCTTTTGTCAAAAGAGGAAGGGTATTCAAAAGAATCTTTAGAGGAACTTGTTAATGCAGAGTTTTTTAACGCGCTTTTTGTATTGTCTCGTTCGGTTGGATTTATTGCTCACTTTTTAGACCAAAAAAGAATTGATGAAGGATTATTTAGGCTAGAGGAAGATATGGTTTCCTCTGTAGAGATTAGCGAGGAATGACTTGTATGCTTGCCGTAGTTAAGGATAAAAGGGCGCCTGGGGTTTCCATAAAACAGATTGACATCCCAAAGCCTCAAAAAGACGAGGTTTTAGTTAAAGTAATACACGCCTCAATTTGCGGAACAGATATCGGAATTTATGACTGGATCCCTTGGGCACAGGGTCATATAAAGCCTCCAATAGTTATCGGACATGAGGTCGTTGGTGAAGTTATTGAAATTAATTCGAGGAAAAAAACAAAAATTAAAAAAGGCGACTTGGTTTCTTCGGAAACCCATATCTTTTGTCTAAATTGCTACCAATGCAAAATTAAAAACTACCATATTTGTCAAAATCTTCAACTTTTTGGAATTGGAAGAAACGGCGGATTTGCCCAGTATGCAACCATACCTTTAAGGACAACATGGAAAAACGATAAATCAATTCCAGTTGAAGCAATGAGCGTCCAGGAGCCTTTGGGCAATGCTGTAAATGTGGTAACAAAAGCAGAGGTTAAAGGAAAAAAAGTTTTGGTAATGGGGCTTGGCCCAACAGGTCTTTGTGCAGGGATGGTTGCAAAGGCATACGGTGCAAGTGAAGTAGTTGGCGTTAACAGAAGGGAATACAGGAGAAAACTTGCGCTAAAACTTGGGCTTGATAGGGCAGTCGGCGAACTAGATCCAAAAGAATACGGAAGTTTTGATGCGGTTTTAGAAATGAGCGGAAATCGTATTGGTATTCAGGTTGCCTTTGATAGCGTAAAGATTGGAGGCAAAATTATTGCTTTTGGAATTCCTAAGGAAGAAATATCTTTTGATTGGGGAAAATATTTAATTAATAAAGAACTTTTAATAGATTCAGTTTTTGGAAGAATGATTTGGAATACTTGGGAAGAAGCGACTAAGCTTCTGGTTTCTAAAAAAGTAGATTTAAGAAAAACAATTACACATAAATTTAAATTAAAAGATTTTGATGAGGCAATGAAGGTTATGAAGTCAGGAGAGTGTGGTAAGATACTTTTGACCCCGTAAATATGGATGATTTTTATAAACAACTAGAGAATATGGTTGTAAAAGGAAAAACTCCTAAGGTTATTGAATCGGCAGAAGGAGCATATTTAACCATCAATGGAGTAAGGAAGCTTAATTTTTGCTCAAGCCACTATCTTGGTTTATCTGTAGATGAAAGACTAAAACAAGCAGTTAAAAAAGCAGTTGATCAGTATGGTATTGGTACGGGTTACAGAACATTGGCTGGGACACATGTTTTACATGTAGAACTGGAAAACTCTCTTGCAAGATTTAAAAAAGCACAAAGCTGTATTGTTTTAACAGGCGGATATATGGCAAATTGTGCAGCAATTGCAACTTTAATCGGAAAAGAAGATATTGTTATTTCAGATGAATTAAATCATGCATCTATTATTGACGCAGTCAGGCTTTCACAAGTAAAAACAAAGTTTATTTATAAACACCTGGATACAAGTGATTTGGAAAAGAAAATAAAAGAAGCCAAAGAAATAGCAAAGATGAAAAAAGAGGGCAAAACACCTCTTATTTTAATAGTAACAGATGGGGTTTTTTCTATGGATGGGGATTTGGCGCCTCTTGATGAAATTGTAAGCTTAGCTAAAAAATATAAGGTGTTAACTATGGTTGATGATGCTCATGGCGAGGGAGTATTAGGAATTGGCGGAAGAGGAATTGTTGACCATTTCAATTTACACGGACAAATTGATATTGAAGTTGGAACCCTATCAAAAGCTTTCTCTGTTTTAGGTGGATTTATAACAGGTAAAAAGACATTAATAGATTTTTATAAACAAAACGCAAGGCAATTCTTATTTTCTAATGCTTTAACCATTGCCGATACCGCAGCATTGGTTGAGGCGGTTAAAATACTTGAAAAAGATGACTTATTGGTTAAAAAGCTTTGGGATAATACAAAATATCTAAAGACAAGCTTTAAAAAATTAGGATTTGATACTGGTATAAGCGTTACTCCAATTACTCCTGTAATGCTGTCAGACGAGGATTTGGCAAGGCAGTTTAGCACCCTTTTATTTGAAGAAGATGTTTTTGCAACTCCAATTGTCTATCCAATGGTAGCAAAAGGAAAAGCCAGAATTAGGGTAATTCCATCAGCGGTACATAGTATTAAAGATTTGGATTTTGGTATTAGTGCTTTTGAAAAAATTGGAAGAAAATTGGGGGTTTTAAAATAAGTTTTGACAAAAAATCATTTTAATGCTAGAATAATGCTCATCAAATGAATAATTTATTTGTTAATTTTGAATTAAAGTGCAAGAAGGACCTCTTTGTGAGGGGTTTTGTCTTGTCGTAATTTAAGCCCATAAATAGAAAGACACCCCTCAAGTAGAGGGGTTTTTTAATGGGAAAAACAATATGGCAACTATAAATAGAAATTATAAAAAATTACAAGCTGGATATCTTTTTTCAGAAATTGCAAAAAGAACGCAGAGGTTTTTGGAAGAAAACAAAGGTGCTTCTGTGTTAAAGCTTGGCATTGGCAATACCACTGAGGCAATTCCTTCAAGTGTTATTGCAGGACTTTCCTTGGGAGTCAAAAAACTTTCTAATGTAAACACATATACAGGTTATGGCGATGAACAAGGAGACGCAAGGTTAAGAAAAGAAATTGCCAATTACTACAAAAAATTTGGTGTAAACCTTGATCCACTTGAAATTTTTGTAAGCGATGGTGCAAAAACTGACAGTGCAAATATAAGTTCAATATTTGGGCTGAATAACGTAGTTGCTGTTTCAGATCCAGTTTATCCAGTATATGTTGACAGCAATGTTATTGCAGGGCGCGGCGGAGAATTTAAAAACGGAAGATATTCAAATATAATCTATCTTGAATCATTACCAGAAAATAATTTTTTCCCGTTACTTCCAGATAGAAAAGTAGATCTTATATACATTTGCAGTCCTAATAATCCAACAGGAGCAGTTGCAACAAAACAACAACTTAAAAAATTTGTTGATTATGCACTTTCCCATAAAGCAGTCATTATTTTTGATAGTGCATATTCAATGTATATTAAAGATAAAAAACTTCCCAAAAGCATTTATGAAATACCGGGAGCTAAAAAATGTGCAATAGAAATTTCAAGTTTCTCCAAATGGTCAGGTTTTACCGGAGTAAGGCTTGGTTGGACTATTATCCCAATGGATCTGATTATCCAAGATTCTAAAAAAGGTGAGTTAAACAGCTTTTGGAATAGACGCCAAACAACCATGTTTAACGGTGCATCAAATATCGCACAGGAAGGTGGACTTGCAGTCTTATCCAAAATTGGTCAAAGACAATGCCAGGCAATAATTGATTATTATATGGAAAATGCAAGGATAATTAGGGAGGGTCTGACAAAATTAGGACTTACAGTTTATGGTGGGGTTAACGCTCCATATATTTGGCTTAAAACTCCGAATAATCTTTCCTCTTGGGAATTTTTTGACAAACTTTTGAATGAAACTCACGTTGTTGGAACTCCTGGTTCCGGCTTTGGATCTTTAGGAGAAGGATATTTCAGATTATCAGCATTTGGACACAGAGAAAATATTAAAAAAGCTGTTAAAAACATTGAACAAAATTTAAAATTATGAGAAAAACTTTACCATTTACAAAACAAGAAATTATTAAAATAATCAAAAGATACCAGACACCATTTCATATTTATGATCAAAAACAAATAATTGAAAATGCCAAAAGACTAAACAGAGCCTTTTTGTGGAACAAAGGCTTTAGGGAGTATTTTGCAGTTAAAGCACTCCCTAATCCTTACATTTTAGAAATCTTAAAAGGGGAGGGTTTTGGTGCGGATTGCAGTTCTTATGCAGAACTAATTTTGGCTCAAAAAGTAGGTTTTAGGGGAGAAGACATTATGTTTACCTCAAATGATACGTCAGCTAAAGAATATGTAAAAGCAAAAGATTTGGGAGCAATTATAAATCTAGACGACATATCTCATATTGAGTTTTTAGAAAAACATGCAGGAATACCGGACATTATCTGTTTTAGATATAACCCTGGAAAACTAAGAAGCGGAAACGTATTAATTGGAAAACCAGAGGAAGCAAAATACGGATTAACGCGTGAACAATTATTCAAAGCATACAAAATTATGAAACAAAAAGGTGTAAAAAGATTTGGTCTGCATACTATGGTTGCATCGAATGAATTAAATCCGCAGTATTTTGTAGACACAGCCAATATGCTGTTTGATTTAGTCTTAGAAATACACAAAACTTTAGGAATTCAGTTCGAGTTTATAAATATTGGCGGAGGTATTGGCATTCCATATAGATTGGATCAAAAACCAGTTAATCTTGAACTTTTATCCGGGAAAATAGAAAAAGCTTATAAACAAAAAATTGTAAAAAATAAACTTGGCTCAATTAAATTATTTATGGAAAACGGAAGAATGGTAACAGGCCCATATGGATATTTGGTTACAACTGTTTTGCATAAAAAAGATATTTATAAAAAATATGTAGGCCTTGATGCAAGTATGGCAAATTTAATGAGGCCTGGTATGTATGGAGCTTATCATCACATTACGATTTTGGGAAAAGAAGGAAAACCAAACACAAACATTTATGATGTAACAGGGTCTTTATGTGAAAATAATGACAAATTTGCAATAGATAGGTCTTTACCCAAAGTAGATATTGGAGATATTTTAGTGATTCATGATACTGGCGCACACGGACATGCAATGGGCTTTAATTATAACGGAAAACTACGCTCTGCAGAATTGCTTTTAGAGCCAAACGGAAACGTTAGTCTTATAAGACGAGCTGAGACAGTTGATGATTATTTTGCAACCTTGGATTTTAAAAACATTAGGAGGGTACTATGATTATTCTTAAATTTGGAGGAACATCGGTAAGTAGTCCAAAAAGTCTAAAAACAATTGTTGAGATTGTACAAAATCAAAAAGATAAAAACCCTGTTGTTGTAGTATCAGCATTGTCTAGGGTAACTGATCTTTTACTGTCATTAGTTAAAAACAGGAAAAATAGTGAAAATATTCTTAAACAAGTTGAGAACTTACATTTTAATTTAATCAAAGATTATTATGGCAATGTCCCAAGCAATTTAAAAACTTATATTTTATCCTCACTTAAAAAAATAAATAAACTTTTAAGTAGAAAAACAAACAGTCTTGAGTTTACAGACGAAATTATTTCCTTTGGTGAGATTATTTCCTCATACATAATTGCAGATGTTTTAAATAATTCTAAAGTTAGTGCAAAACAGATAGTTGCAACGTCACTGATTGTCACCAATGATCATTTTGGATCTGCGGATTTTTTGCCAAAAGAAACTAAACAAAAAACAAAACGAGTATTAAACCCCTTGATTAAAAAAGGAATTATTCCCGTTGTTACAGGTTTTATAGGAAGTACAAAATCAGGAAAAATTACTACACTTGGAAGAGGTGGATCTGATTACACAGCTGCAATACTTGGGTTTAGTCTTTTGGCTTGGGAAATTCAAATCTGGACTGACGTTGATGGTATTTTTACATCTGATCCAAGACTTACCAGACAAGCAGTTGTGCTCTCAAATGTTTCATATAAAGAAGCCTCAGAACTTGCTGCATTTGGAGCTAGGGTTCTTCATCCAAGAACCATAAGACCAGCAATTTCTTTAGGTATTCCTGTTAGAGTTCTAAATACATTTAACCCAAAAGCCAAAGGAACATTAATTCAACAAAGAAATGGACAAAAAAGCCATATAGTAGCAATTGCCTCAAAAAGAAAAATCACACTTGTTACCATTTACTCAACAGACATGCTTTTAAATAAAGGATTTTTAGCAAGAGTATTTTCAATTTTTGCAAGATATAATATTTCAATAGACCTTGTTAGCGTTTCCGAAGTAAGTATATCAGCTTCCCTTGATAATGATGACAATTTAGATAAAGCGATAAGGCAATTAGAGAAATTTTCAACTGTTACGACAACGCAAAGTTTAGGAATGGTATCTTTGATTGGAGAAAAAATTGTAAATGTTAAAAATATTTTAAGACAGATTTTCTCAATTTTAGATAGTTCAAATATTGACGTAAAAATGATATCATTGGGCGCAACCGATATAAATATTAGTTTAGTTTTGCCTTCTTTAAAAATAGATAAAAGTGTTAATGCTTTACACAAAGCATTAATTGAAAGGCGGCAGTTTATATGAAAATAGCACTGATCGGATACGGCAATATGGGACAAGAGGTTGAGGCTTTGGCAAAAAGCCAAGGCCACTTAATTGTCTCAATTAGTTTTAGAGATAGAAACGCTGGTCTTGATAAAGAAGGGATTAAAAAAGCAGATGTTGTAATTGATTTCAGCTCACCCCAAATTATTATTTCCAATATAAAAACTGTTTTAGAGCTTAGAAAACCCATGGTTATAGGAACAACTGGTTGGTATCAAGATATTAAAAAAGTAAAAAAACTTGTTAGTCGTTATAAAGGCAGTTTAATTTACGGTCAGAATTTCTCCATTGGAGCAAATATATTTTTCTCTATAGTCTCATTTACAAGCAGTCTTTTATCTAAATATAAAGACTATGATGTATTTGGTATTGAAACTCACCACACCGGTAAAAAAGACAGTCCAAGTGGAACTGCAAGAAAGCTTTCTGAAATTATTATGCAAAACTTTAAATCTAAAACTAAACTTCAATTAGAAAGATTAGATAGGGCAATTGAGAAAGATGAACTTCATTTTGTATCTGTTAGGGGAGGAAGAAATTTTGGAAGACATGAAATAGTCTTTGATAGT